>JAKEIK010000064.1 GCA_022545895.1 Nitrososphaeraceae archaeon
ATATCTTTACCAACTTTAAATTGGTGATTAATGTTAAGCCGATGAGTAATCTCTGATACTGTTTACTAATAACGTACTTGAGCCCATCTCTGCCCCTTTATAATCTGTCCTACCTTACCTCGCATTAAATAAATTAGCTTGTCAAGAATGGGCAACGGACTTTTATTGAAAAGATGAACTAAATGATTTGTTTGCTCCTTTCTGCTTGAGTTTTTTCTATTTTTTCCAGGGTAGTTGCTACATTGGAAAAATCCAAAAATGACCTACGACAATTTGTTTAAAATATTGCGAGTATCAACGCAACATATCTACCGACAGATATGCAGCAACACAGATTTTTCCAATTCTCACAATCAGAATGTGGATAATTCTTGATTGCCCCTGTAGACAACTTTCAACCACAGAACTTATAAAATGGTACAGGCATGGTGAGTTTATGGGAGGAGCAAAGAAAAAACCAGCTGCTAGCTCGAACAAAGGATCGTCAGGTCCAGGCGGAGATGAAAAGAAAGCAGATACTACAAAGAAAAGTTCGACTAAACCGTTACAAAAACAAAAATCAAGCGTCATAATGGACGAAGGGCAAGGGATGAAATCAATACGTCTACTGAAGCCCATTACCAGTCAAGCTCTGGCCCGGGCTACTGGCGTGAAAATATCAGTCGCTAATTCCTTTTTACGCTCTCTTGAGACGAAGGGAGTTGTAAAAGCTATCGCAGGATATAGTGGACACAAGATTTATCAAGTCGCCACGACCTGAAAACCTTTAACAGGTCAGTAGTTTTCTTCCACGAAGAACTTTTTTGAAAAATCTTTACAGTTCTTAGAGTATCGTCCGGATACTACAATTGCGGGAATTGCCTGAGTCCTGAAAACGTTACCAAAATATCTTCCTTTTTTGAGCGATTAGAATAAGAACATAAAAATTGCAAAGGCTTCATTCAACTATTTGATTGGTATTCGTGTAGTAATCTCATTGGCTATATTCTCCTGCATAACCTGCTTAATTTCACGAGGATTCTTACAATTGGCTAATGCCCACATCGCCTTCACAGTAGCTGTCTCAGTCAGCATATTCCGAAGAGGAATAACCCCTACGTTCAAAAGGTCTCTTCCAGTTTCATAGACATCTAAACTTGTCCTTCCCCAAATGCATTGGGAAGTTATAAACACCAAGACTTTATTCCGTACAGCATTCTGCAACGAAGGGATACAGTCTCTACTTACATGGCCAAGTCCTGTACCTTCTAAAATAATTATCTTGTTACCAAGTTGAACACAATAATCTATTATTCGAGGATCAAAACCAGGATAAAATCTAATCAACGAAACACGCTTATCAAATTTTGGTTTTGCTACAATCTTTTCAATCCCATTTCGTCTACTATGAAGAGATAATTGTGAATTTCGAGCAGATAATTCAATATTTTCACCCTTTACAAGTGCAACTGGATCGACATCGATCGACTCGAATGCATCCCTTCTGCTCGTATGATTTTTTCTAACTCGAGTTCCAAGATGACATGAAATTACGTCGTCAGATATCGAATTGTGCATGACTACAAAGACCCCTGCGATATTTGACTTTGTCGCTATGACGGCGGCCCCAAGCAAATTAAGGGCCGCATCTGACGAAGGTCTGTCTGATGATCTCTGAGCACCAACTAAAATAATAGGAATAGGCAGGTTTTGTAAGGCAAAGCTTAAGGCAGCTGAGGTATAGTGCATCGTGTCAGTACCGTGTGATATTATTATTCCCTTGTACTTCTGGGAGAGAATTTTTTCATGAACGGTTTTAGCTATAATGGTCCAATGTTCTGGAGTCAGATTTTCGCTGTATTCAGTGAAGAGTACTTCCGGATCTATTGATGAATACTCTCTTAGTTCAGGAACTGATTCATACAGTTCAGACGCAGTAAGAGCAGAACTAACCCCTCCCGTTCTATAGTCAACTCTGCTCGAAATTGTGCCACCTGTACTTATCAACGAAACAGGTGGGGGATTTGTAGATTTCTCATCCGGGCTACGAGTATTATCCAGTTGCAGATCTGTTGAACTCGGCAAGCTTTGATCTCTATTTGTTGAAGAATTTTTGTTAGAATGGGCTAATGCTGGTTTTTCGACTTTTCTGATACTTTTTATTTTATTTATTGATACACCTGTATTGTATCCACTCTCCAGCTTCACGACGATGCGGTCAGGCGTGGCATGCTCGTACCTGGGTATCAAAATCCCACAATATTTGCCTCCAGTGGATTCTATGCAAATATGATCCCCTATCGTAACGTGGGACTTTAACAACATATCAAGTGTTTTTCCATGATACCCATTTACTTCCATTCAATTGATCGTATCGATGAACCTCCTTTTGTAGTTAATCATGAATTGATCGAGATTATTGTCATTATTGTCATTATCCCAGTTCCTCAGCTGCCTTCTGTGATAATATTCAAGATTGGTACAAGATCAATTATCTGTCCAAGCAACACAGCATAAAAAAATGATATTGTATAGAATGAAATCTTACTAACCGTACTAGTTTCTAATTTCCTTACAATATTGTGATTTTCTGAATAGAACTACTTTTGTCCAAGACTATCAAACAATATCATGCTAGCCATACTCAGCCGTTTCTGCTAATAGTAATAATAATACATTTGATATTTTTGGTAAATCTGCCGGGAAGCATAATCAGTCTAGTTAAGGGCAAATCATACAAAAATCCCCTTTCTAGATACTCATTTTAGTCCATTACTATCATTGTAAGAGTCGATTTTACTCCATTAAGCTTTCTTAATTTCCATGTGATGGTTTCCTTAACTTTCTCCATTGCTTCAGCTTCTACCTGTGCGACAATATCATAAACACCATAAACTTGGTAGACTTCTTTGACTCCATCAATGGTCTTCAGTTCACTAACGATAGAATCTTCGCTACCCAACTCTGCATTCATGAGAACAAACGCCTTTGGCATAATGAATCTCGTACGTTCGAAATATAAAAAGATGATGCAACATAATTGTTATTACTTAGAAATTATCTTTCAGTTTTTTACAGGAACAAAAGGCTTCCTACGTAAATCCAGTCAAAATAAACTTGACAATCTATACTTCTGCCATTAACTTTGATTCATCGAATGTGGAAGCCAATTTCCATTGCAATTCAAACAAATCATCACACCAGGAATGAAATTCTCTATCTTGACTGTAAAACATTGTGTTGAGGTCAGGCTCACCTTTCAAATTTGGAAAGAGAACACATGCCTCTTTCTCATTAAGAATAACCATAAATTTCACCCTTTCAAGCATCCTCCTTGCAACCAGCCCTCTGGATATGAATTCCTTCCATCCGACTTTGTCGAGAATTTCACTTCTTCCCTTAGGTATTACACTATCTTTCCCGAATATGTAATTGAACTTGACACCAGAATCAACTCTTGAGCTTAGTACCTCAATGAGATCAACAGGTACCTGACCCATTATTTCTTTAATATAGGACCCTGATTCCAGGTACAAGTTCTTCCATCTCTGTACTATGGCTAGTACCCCATGTACGACCTCACATTTGCCAAGTGATCCTATCCTCTGAACAAATTCTACAGGTAGATCGCTTGTGTCATGTTCAATAAAATATTCTCTTTGTTCAAACAAGAAAGTCAAACTAGGAATTATCTGCACAATTGTCTTCCCATATGGTGTCAGCATATGTTGTCCATCGCTATCCTTCAAGACCATGCCAGCTTCTATAAGCCGTGTAATGTTTCTGTGAGTTTCCTGCATTGTAGCGTTTAGTTCGGTTGCTAGATGGGACAACCTATAGGGTCTTTCCCGGAACTTGGAGAGCATGGATAGTCGCAAATTTCCTGCCAGTTCAAAGAAAAGCGATCCTGCCCCCTTTTCGGGCTCGGAATCCATTTTACCTATTATCCGCGAGACTTGAATTTAAACATGAGGAGCTAGTATCGCTCATAGTAGCAAGGTACCCTTCTATGCGCAAACGGAAATCAAGGCATAACCCTAGACATTGTTCTCGGGAAAAGAACGCATTCTTTTATGTCGTTTGAATTTATTATCCATCTTATCAGCCGTTCTATTCCAATTCCAAAACCTCCATGAGGAACAGAGCCGTACTTCCTTAGATCCAGGTACCAGGAATATGAATTCAAATCTAACCCTTGCTCTTTTAATCTAGTCCGGATATTTTCGATATTGTCTTCTCTGATACCGCCACTGCTTACCTCACCAAAACCGTCGGGCAACAGTAAATCTGTCGAGAGTGCAACACCGTGATTTAGGGGGTCTTCTTTAACGTAAAAAGGTTTAACCTCGAGTGGGTAGCCAACAATAAAAATTGGTCTCTTTTTCTCGCGAGTAATAGCTCTTTCGGAATCAATATTAAGGTCATCTCCCCAGACCACGGGTCGAGTTGTCTCCCCTTCCTGCACTTTTATTTCCATAGATTGTAAAATTTCTATTGCCTTGTCGTACTTCAGCCTGTCAAATGGTTCGTGGATCCGGTTGAGGGCAGATAAATCAGCATTCAAGTATTTCAGATCTTCCGATCTATCCAAAATAATCTTTTGAACAATACCGCAAAGTAGTTTTTCCTGATTTCTGAGAAGGTCGTCCATTTCTATCCATGGACTTTCAGCTTCTAGATGCAAGAATTCTGCGAGATGTCTGACCGTTCTTGATTTCTCTGCTCTGAACGAAGGAGCCAAAGTCCACACTGGACCCAATGAAAAAACCAGGGCTTCCAAGTACAACTGGGCACTTTGAGACAGATATGCATCATCATCATAGTACTTTAATGAAAATAAAGTTGACCCGCCTTCTACTGCACTCTTTACAATGGTGGGAACATTTACTTCAATCCAATCATTGTCAATGAACCATTGACGTGCTGCTTGAAGCACAGTAGCTCTAATTTTTGACATAGCTACCATTTTGCGACTTCTAATTGCTAGGTGTCTGTTGTCTAGTAGCAATTCAGTACTCTGAAATTCTCCTATTGGAAAATCAGGCGGTGCTATATTGAACACTTTTATCTCTTCGCTTCTGACCTCGTAGCCTCCTTCCTTGGCACGCTCGTCTTTAAGCACCGTACCTTTCACTTCAAGAGAAGATTCTATAGTTAAATCAGAACCAATGTTACTTGGAAATACACATTGTATTACTCCGCCACGGTCATCACGTATTAATACAAAATTTTTGTCCTTCTGTTTCCTTATTCGATAGACCCAGCCTCTGAGCCAGATCGTTTTTCCAATAAAATCATTGTGCTTGATATCATTTGCTCTATAATACATTAACCGAGTAACCAAATTTACTTACATACTTATTAATAATATCAATCAATTCCTGGTTCTGATAGCTTTACTCACCTTATCATCTCTTAAGTTAACTTCATGGAGATAGTCAAACAAGAGAAAGAAGAAAGGGCAAATGCCATCTGTAGACTTTCATTCCATTTACCTGCACCAATCATTAATTATTATCATCATCAGTGACATTAGTCTCTGTCATTATCCAATTATCAAGATCTCTAGAGCTAACAAACCCGCTCAGATATGTAATACAAAGTAAGAGCGGAAGAAATAAGATGAACTTATAAAGGATTGCAAGAAATGATACGACTGAAAAATGGAATATCGCATCTGTAATAGTAAAGATATTCCAAATAATTTCTTCAAGGCCTTTCCCATATCTAATATCCATGTCTTTATTGGAAGGGTTAATGAAAAGTTGTTTGCTTTCGATGACTCTTGCCCCCACAGGGGAGCGTCGCTCTCAAAGGGAGAGTTGAATGGAAGGAGGATTGTGTGTTATATGCACGGATATGAATATGACATGTTTAGTGGAAAGCTGGAATATGTCCCACCCAAATGGACTGACCAAAGTCCCGAATGGATAAAAAGTAAAGATTTGAAACTCTTTCCCGTACTAGAAAAAGAGGACAGTATATACGTTGAAATGTAATTGGTCAGATTTAATTTTGCCTTGACAACTATGGGATAAAGAAAGAATTGTCGGTATCCAATTCATTCTGGAACTGAATCACATACAAGCTTTCCGTCCTCTACCTTTACGAATAAGAATCTGTTATCTTTGAAGATTAACGTGATCTCATTTTTCTGTTTGTCATCCTCCACATCTAACAGTTCTTGCCCTTTAATACCATCAAATTTTGCCATTGTTACGAGGATGTTTACCTGATATATTTAGACTGTGGTCGTGTAAAAGAAAAATTAGGAATCAAAATTGTAAAAAGCCAATATTCCGACAAAGTCGACTCGAGTAATACCATCATCACCGCGAGAAGTACTAAAGCAAACGGTCTGAACGGATAAGTTTATTGTGTAAAGGACCGAATGTTGGGTTAATGTAACCTGGTGGTTACCTCGGTCGGATTTAACTTGAACTTACTCCTTACGGCTTACTTTTAGCCCTTCTGACTTATTGGAGATTTTGACTGGCTCAGTATAAACGTGCTTACCCCAAGATACTGTTATAGAGACTGTAATCTTGTTATCTCCTATTTTCAAAGTCTTGCTATCTAATTCAATACTTTTATCGATATTGAACAGCAACGATCTGGCTTCTTCTGTACTTGAAGGAATTAGTGTGCCCTCATCTTTTATGATGGTCGCCCAAATTCTGTAAGGTATCTTTGGATTACGTGTCCAAAAAAGCGATGCCTTTCTTACAAATTTAGTGGCCAATACGGTTCTTCTCCCTGATCGCACTTCGAGCTGAATGGCCACTCTAAAAGAATTATCATGCTTGTCATAAGCTCGCTCCCAATTCTTTTGATCAAACACTTCTCTTATTTTGCCTTCTATTTTGAATCTTAAATCCAGCGTTAACAGTCCACTGGTCATAACGCTGTCTTTTGACAGAGAAATTTGTATATCAGAAATGAAATTCTCATCTTTATTCAAGAATCATCATGAATGGTATCATTTATATCCTCAATAAGTAGTTGTCTCTATAATGCTCGTGGAGATAGAACAAGATGATCATCGGGCGATTGAACTAAAAATAAAAGAAGAAGACATCTCAGTTATGTATATTATCCAGCATGAAATTTTGAAGGATAAGAACACCGAATTCGCTGGAGTGGTTTTAAAACACGCACTGATTAGGGACTATGTTATGAGGATCATATCAAAGAGTGGTTCATCAATGAGCATCTTACACAAATCACTGGAATCAGCCGCGAATTCTTTGGAAGAGCTCAAAGGAATGTTAAGCGCAGAGTTCAAAAAGGAAGAGGTGGCTAATTAAGCTGAAATTCTGTCCAACTTGTGAAACTAGGATGAAATCTAGACATGAAGAGAATGTTTTGTTATGTCCCAAGTGTGGCTTCTCGACAAACAGG
>JAKEIK010000065.1 GCA_022545895.1 Nitrososphaeraceae archaeon
CGCTTTGTCATTTTTAATATCCAACCCAGACTGTGTTTTGAACTCTTGTAGAACATAATCAACCAAAACATTATCCATGTCAGTTCCGCCAAGCTGTGTATCCCCAGATGTGCTTTTAACTTGGAAGACTCCTCCGCCCATTTCCATTATTGTTACGTCTAGAGTTCCGCCTCCAAGGTCAAAAACCATGATTTTAAGATCCTTTTGAACCTTGTCTAATCCGTAAGCCAATGATGCGGCTGTAGGCTCATTGATAATCCTCACCACCTGCAATCCCGCTATTTCACCTGCGTCTTTAGTTGCCTGTCTCTGATTATCATTAAAGTAGGCCGGCACAGTAATTACTGCTCTATCCACACTTTCCCCTAGGAAAGCCTCAGCATCCCTCTTTATCTTTTGTAAGATAAAGGAAGAGATCTGTTGCGGAGTATATTGTTTACCAAATACAGTAAATTTAAAATCGGTTCCCATTTTGCGTTTTGCGGCCATCACTGTACCCTCAGCATTAGATATCATCTGTCTCCGCGCCGGCTCACCCACGATAAGCTGGCCTTCACGAGTAAAAGCGACAACGGAGGGGAATGCTTTTCCTCCAATAGAAGTGCCTTCCGCTGCCTGTATAATTGTAGGCTTGCCACCGACCATCGTCGCGGCTGCAGAGTTACTTGTTCCAAGATCAATCCCTATAATTTTGCCCATGTTTAATTTCTCGACTCCTTTTCTATTGTCTCTGTATCATTAATGATATTTTTAACTATCTTTTTGGAGATTTCTACAAGGCTAGGTCTTAAAACTTTATTGTTTAACATATATCCTTTTCGAATCTCATCGGTAACGGTATTTTCTGGCACGTCATCCCGATATGAGAAACTTATAGCATCATGGATATTTGGATCAAAAGGGGTTCCAATAGTTTCAATATCTATTACAGCTTCAGACTTGAGTAATGAATCCAAGTTCTTTAAGATGGCCTCCAATCCCTCGAGTACAACGCCTTCAGACTTGCTCTGCTTTGCCATTTCTAGAGCCCTAACATAATCGTCCCTAATGCTTAGAAATTTTAAGAGGAGTTCAGCCTTACTTGACTCAACTTTCGAAGCGACCTGTTTTTCCATTTGTTTACGATAGTTATCGAAATCAGCCATAAGGTACTTCAATTTATTAAGATTGTTATTCGAAGACTCCCTAACCTTCGATAGTTCTTCTTTTACAGACTTCAATTCTTCACTAAGTGCGGTCATTTCTTCCTCCTTATTTGCTTCCTCTTCGTCAGTCGATTCTTGGACTTCTTCCGTTTTTCTATCCTCTTCCAAAAATTATCAGCCATTAAAAAATTCGGCTTAAGGGAAATAATTACATATCGTTTATAGATTGGTTTGTAGAATTCATTGCAGACTAATCTCTAGGATAGCTCCAACTACACTCCGACATTATAATCTGGATACTTAATGCGTACCCGAAGCATTATGGCTTACTCTATGAGTATTCAAACATTCAAAGCATTCGTTTTTTAATAACAAAAAAAATATTGCCCTTAGGCTTAGGCAATATCCAGGTGTGGAAATGAAGCTACGCTAACTTTTAGCTCTGTTTGGATCTTTCGAATCTTGGCTGCATATTCTCTCATTTTTGCATCGTCGGCTTGAACCTTTGCGATCCTGTAACCCTTCCATGCTTTTCTTAGAGCACCCCAGCTTTGACCAGTCGTAAATATGCTGTCTGCGTTTTGTGTTGTGGATGTCTCTTGATTAAGCGACATTAATGCTGTCATATCTGTTTTGAAGATCAGTCACTTAATACTTATAACCCATAGTAAAGTATATCTCAGTCTGAAGTAAAATAAATTGACCCAAATATAATAAAATAGTTTGCAAGTGGATTTCTACATCATTTAAGTGGATATACATATCCCGTATATGCTCGTAAAAATTTTTTTCCCTTTTCCCAAAAGTCGCTGCAATAAGATCTGCTGCTTGTAATTCATTTTGACAATCCTGACTATAACTAATTAAGCGTAGTTACCTTTAATTGACGATCTTGCACCGCATGCTTCGCATAGAAGGAATCCAACTTTCTTATTTTTTTCCGTTCTGGTGTCAGGACTGCCGCACACTGGGCAAATCACATAATCCTTAACGTATCTGTCGATCAATGCTCCAAATGATGACGGTTCTTTACGTCCAAGAAAAATTACCCTTTCACCTGCAATATATCCAGCTGAGGCAAGTTCCTTGTTAAGATATAGCAATAATTTTTCTGGCTCTCTTCTGAGTGCTTTTGGAAATTCCATAAAGTTCCTAAAGATCGTCCGCTGACCGACCCAGATAACGTGAGGAGTAGGTACTTCCAGTCTTGATACAGCCTTTCGGGACGTGTTACCGAGTTGACCTTCTAGACGTCTCAATAAACCCTCATACTCTGACCTTGTCTGACTGCCCATGCACAGTATTAGCAGATCCGCTTAATGTATTTTATGTTATGGACAAAAAGATGAGCTAACTATTATGAATTAGTTGAAGATTCACAGCCATTTTGGTTGAAAATATTATAATAGCAAACCCAATAGTATCACCGAAGATGGGTTTCAAACGATTGTTGGCTACCAGGTTACTGAGGATGTTCATTACACTTTGTGCAGTTCTTGTCATAACTATCGCATTGTTGGGCACCACAATGGATGATATACTTCGGCGCAATGTACAACAGTCTATCATACAAGAGACTAGCCATGACAATAAATTGGTCTCCCATTTTAAATCTCAACAAGAGCTTCAAAATTACATCAATAACCAAATAAGTGTTAGAACTCATGCACAGGGACTTGATGAGCCATGGTATTCACCAAAGTCTCTATTGTCAAAGCTATTCAAAACTATGACCTTAGATCTTGGGAATGCCCTTTTCTTAACTAGCGATTTAGGCTCACAAAAGGTAAGCAATATAATACTTGAGAAGTTGCCGAATACCATATTATTATTTACAACTTCTACACTCATCATCACGTTTATCGGACTATATCTTGGCGCATATTCTGCGAGCAGGACTGGCTCATCATTGGAC
>JAKEIK010000066.1 GCA_022545895.1 Nitrososphaeraceae archaeon
ATCCAATCCCAAAGTACTCCTTTGTTGCGCCCGCGCGAGATAATCTATACATTTTCTAAATTCTTCTGCCTTAGAGAATATTAACTGGTGAGATAAGACGGCTTGTTTGGGAAACTGACCCAGTCATGAGAAGTTGGTCTTCATCCCGTACTCAAATTTGTCATGACCTTGAGCCAAAGCATCAATAACTTCTTAAATGTAGTTAATACGTTACTATTACAGCAATTCAATGGAGGGTAACAAGTTAGTGGATTACAAAGATTACTTTGCTGCCTTATCAAAATACAAGAAAGTGGAAGTTAGCGAACAAGAGAAGGCTTTATTATTTAGAATTATGAACGATTTGGACCTTACGGGTCAATTGGGTTCATACCTAAAATTTAGGGATAAGGATCATTCTGTCGAAATACAATCTGTAGCTGTGAGATTGATAGCTCAAGGTTTACTCGAAGAAAAGAAAAGCAGATTGTTGAGAGGCTTGAGAAGATATAAACTAACTTCTCTTGGCATATTCTACGTACTGTCTGAAACTCGTAGTTATTCTCCAATATTATTAAAAAAGTATAAAGAAGATCCTGTATTGTTAACCCTTCTATATACGTACTTTGAATATGACACAATAAATTCATCCACTGCAAGATTGTATTCTGTTATAACGCAGTACCTGCGACAATGCTGCAAGACAACTTCTTACTGGCTAGAAGATGTAGGAAGCAAGAATGATGCGGATTACATCAATGAGGTGACAAGGGGTCTTGCTCTTGAACTAGAATGGAACGCTAAAGCTCTTGGGTTTAAAATAGCCATCATGTACATCGAATCTAACATTCTTTCACTAAATCCCAAGGCTGAAAGTGGTGATGCCAGTGTTGCGTATTATGACTTAGAGCGGAACATGAAGGAGACACTTTCTAAGGACAAGAAATTCATGTCCTTCTTAAACAATGTGTACAAAGAGTTCGGAGAGGGTTATAGCGAACTCACTGATATGGGTTAATTCGACTGGTTATTGTACTGGGCTGCTTGGCTTGGACGCTAAGGTCACTGTTATTTCCTTTGGCTGGCCGTCTCTCAAGACGTCAAGAGTTACCTTGTCTCCTACTTTCTTGTTCTCTGACAAGTAGTTTGTAAGCTGAGAAAGATTCTCCATAGTTTGATTATCGGCACCTATTATTACATCCCCTCCAAGTTCTATTTTCGTTCCATTAATGTCCCGAATTATATAACCACCTTTAATCCCCGCCCTATCGGCCGGACTGTCTGCAACAACACCGACGACAAGAATACCCTTCGATTGATTCATCTTCAATGCCGAGGCGATTTCAGGAGTTACATCAGTCCCTGAGATCCCAATCCACAGAGGCTGATTTTGTGAACTTGTTGGTCTCTCGCCTAGGGTCAATTTAATGTCTTGTGGTTTGGCATCTCTCAGAACAGAAATATTTACAGTATCATTCACATTCTTTTGTTCTTCAAGATATACCAGGATGTCGTCAATTTTAGATACGCTCTGGCTGTCTACAGCTGTGATGATATCTCCACCGAGCTTAATCTTCCTGCCATTAATATCAGTCTCCCTATCTCCACCGCGCAGACCCGCCTTTGCTGCAGGACTGCCTGGGGTGACATCGATAACTAGGAAGCCAGTTGTTTGATTCATCTTCAATGCCGATGCGATTTCAGGAGTTACATCAGTCCCTGAGATCCCAATCCATGGATGTTTGTAGGAATGTTGTTCAATTAGGATCGGTACTATTTTTTTGATCGTATTGGAGGGAACGGCAAATCCAATCCCTGAGTAAACTCCGGTGGTCGAGAAAATGGCGGTGTTCATTCCCACAACTTCACCTCGCAAATCCAACAACGGACCTCCAGAGTTGCCAGGATTAATTGCAGCGTCAGTCTGAATTATTTCAGGTATTGAAAAAGATGATTGTGGGATAGGTACAATTTGTTGATTTGGGTTTAAATCTGGAAATTCTGGAGTCTGTGATGTTGCAGGGATGAGTCGACCTAATCCACTAATAATTCCTTCGGTCATGGATCCCGACAGACCAAATGGATTGCCGATGGCCACTACATGATTACCAATTCGCAAGTTAGACGAATTGCCAAACTTTAACGGTACCAAGCTTTCATTGTTTATTTTTTGGAGCTGCAGAACTGCGATGTCAGAAAAAGGGTCAGTTCCTACAACTTTAGCCTGATATATCTTGCCATTTAGAAAAGTGACACTAACATTACCACTCGAGACATTATTTGTGTTACCACCAGCAGTAACTACATGATTGTTGGTTATAATATGTCCGATATTATCATATACAAAACCAGAACCAAGACCTGATGCTAGTACATCCTTACTGGTAACGGTTATCTGAACAACAGAACCCTTGACCTTGTCAAAGAGATCTGGCAATGAAAAGTCTGCCAAAGTCACTATGGTCTTGTTTTGATTCAAATTATTCTGCGCTAATGCAGATGTCGAGAAAGTAGACAATAAGAAGAGGAAGGAGACTAATGTAAATACCGAGAAAATAATAAACGAGCGACTCTTGGTTATAGTTAATGCTTTACACTCTATTTGAGCTGAGAACATATCAAACATTGTTATTGATGTAAATTTATACCTATTGTTCATATTGGGCTGTTTTCAATCTTTTGAGTGCACAAGCAAGGCTGTCATCGCGTGCGATAACGACGATTTCCTGATCAATAAGATGTTATTTCTCAAAAACACAAAAACACTAGGGATTATGCATTTCAAATTAAATTGACAAGCATTAAAAGAACTTGGAAATATTAATGTAATCGCGTTTTGGTCTCCCCATACTCGCGATATAAAACCTAATGGTTCGGTTTGCAAATCTTAATATTGAAGGGCAAAAAAGTATTGCAACAATATTAGTAAACTGGTATTACTAAAATATTTAGTTATAAATCGTCGTTACTAAATAATAGTAATAACTAAATACGAATCTAGGTTAATAGTATCGGGTTGATGGAAACAGTAGAAGAAAGGCTAGTAAGATTGTTGGTAGAGGAAAAGACCCTATTGAAGATCCTAAGAACCATAGATGGTCAGTTTGATAAAGAAGGTTTAGATCAAAGGAGCAATAGGCGCCACATATGCCCAATTACAAAAGACAATCCAATTTGGGTAAATTAGGAAAATACCGATAAAAAGTATGAAAAAGACTGACCACTTGAGGTTTAGGCAATCTAACTAATTGGCATTTGAATCAAGAGGATTTTTCACTCGGCGTGAAATTATTCTTGCTATCTCTAGTTATGTTTTATTATCAATCGAGGACGACATGAAATCAATTAAATAGCGAGTAGGAAGGTTAATTCGTGCTAATGACTGAAGACAACAACAACACTCCAGACAGCGTCCAACTTCAACTCGGCCAGATGAATTTCAATTTCGGTAAAATCCATAGAAACCTGCCCGTGGCCACATTAACGGAGCTGGCCATCCAGAGAAACGAGGGGATCCTTTCAAGTACAGGGGCATTAGCGGTTAATACTGGGAAATTTACAGGTAGATCTCCTGAAGACAGGTATATCGTGGATGATGACACAACGCATGATCTTGTAAACTGGGGAAAAGTGAATCATCCACTCCTTCCAGAAAAGTTTGAGGGGATATTCAACAGGATGAGACAGCATATATCCGGCAGAGAATTTTTCATCTTCGATGGGTTTGTAGGCGCAGATCAAGAAACGAGATTACCTATCCGGGTTCTTACGGATTCAGTCTGGCATAGCATTTTTGCCACTCAGATATTTATACGACCCAACAGCAGAGAACTACAAAGTCATATTCCTGGTTTTACACTCTTAGCTGTTAACGATTTCTCAGCAATTCCAGAAATAGATGGTACGAGGAGTGGGACGTTCATAATTATTAATTTCACTAAAAAAATGATTCTAATTGGTTCGACTTCCTATGCAGGAGAAATAAAAAAAGCGTTCTTTACTGTTATGAATTTTCTCTTGCCATTGAAGGGAGTATTCCCTATGCATTGCTCGGCAAATGTTGGAGGGAACGGAGACACGGCTTTGTTTTTTGGACTATCGGGTACAGGGAAGACGACATTATCTGCCGATGCTCAAAGGGCCCTGGTTGGGGATGATGAGCATGGTTGGTCTGATAAGAAAGTCTTTAATTTCGAAGGTGGATGTTACGCCAAATGTATAAACCTCAGGAAAGAAAATGAACCACAGATCTGGAGCGCCATTAAATTTGGAGCCGTAATGGAAAATGTAGTTGTTGATGACAATAGTCGAAAACCGGATTTCGATGACAGCAGATTGACAGAAAATACTAGAGTGGCTTACCCGTTGGATTACATTCCTGGCGCCGTCGTTCCAAGTATTGCAAAGCATCCTAATGTGATTATATTTTTGACTGCCGATGCTTTTGGAGTCATGCCTCCCATAGCAAAATTGACGAAAGAGGGAGCAATGTATCACTTCATATCAGGTTATACCAGTAAGTTGGCTGGAACTGAAAGAGGGATAACTGAGCCCAAGGAAACATTCTCTCAATGTTTTGGAGCACCCTTTATGCCTTTACACCCGATAGTCTATGCAAGAATGTTAGGTGAAAGGATTTCAACCCACAAGACAATGGTCTATCTCATAAACACCGGCTGGACATCAGGACCTTACGGCATTGGAAAGAGAATGGAACTAAAGTATACTAGAAAAATGGTGTCAGCTGCGATAAACGGTGAGCTAGATACGGTTAGCTATAAACACGATGATATTTTCAACTTAGACATACCCGTGTACTGTCTAGGTGTCCCGTCAGAAATATTGGATCCGAGCTCAACTTGGTCCGACAAACGAGATTACGTGGTAGCCGCAAAACGACTGGCCGGGCTATTTGTCAGAAACTTTGAAAGGTTTGGTGACACTGTAGCTGATTTAGCCAAATCCGGACCAACTATATAAGAAAAGGTAGCCCGGAGCAGATTCGAACTGCTGTCTCCAGGTTTCTATTCTCTGTTGAGATCCAGAGCCTGAAATCCATAGCCCTCACTGGAGATTGGCCACTAGATTCGGCACCTGCACGCAGTGCTAGGTTCGACCGGGCTAATCACGAGCTACACCAAAAGTTGATGAGTGGGTTATTTGTTTTTACCGATTTCTTTGGGTTCCATTAATATTCTAGCCACCGAAAAAACATCAATGTACTCAGCACAAGACACGCTCACCTCAATGGAACCCCCATTGGAATTTCAAATATTCTAAGGACCATAAGTCTGTTCATCCAGGCATTGAGAAAAATAATGTAAGCTAGTAGTGTAACAACTCTGCAAGATTGTTACACATATAGACAAAGCTAATCCACAAAGTTCTCCAAATCATCCGAGCTCAAGTTAATAAATCGAAGTCTGGTTATTTCCATTTCATCCGATGATAGGAGGTCATAGTTGGTCTGTATTATAGTAGCGTGATTCAGTAGTCAAGCCATCCATTACTGAAAAGCATTATTCTGCTAAAATTGTAAGACATTTATTAAATGGAATTTGTAAATTCAACAGGATAAATGTTATAGAATGGTAGTCGAAATTGGTCCCTTTTTACAAGATTTCACGATAATCATGATCGTCGCGTCGGTAATGGCTATGGTTTCATACAAACTCAAGCAACCCATGGTAATTGGATATATCATCGCTGGTATGATAATAGGACCTTTTACTCCACCTTTCAGCTTAATCCGTAATTTTGATGTCTTGAATTTGTTCGCCGAGATAGGAGTTATTTTGCTTTTGTTTGTTGTAGGTATGGAGTTTCCAATAGAAAAATTAAGAAAAATTGGCAAGAGGGCATTTGTCATAGCTTCAAGCGAGGCGTTGGGTACATTCACCATAGGATTCTTGGTAAGTCAAGCATTGAATTACTCGCTATCTAACAGCCTCTTCTTGGCCTTGGCCATTTCAGTAACAAGCACGGTGATTGTAATGCGCATATTAGAAGAGCTAGCTATGATAAAAGAAGAAGCGTCGGTCATAATTCTGGGCGTTGCCGTAATCGAGGACATTATAATCATATCTATGCTGGCCATATTGCAGTCAGTTTCCTCAAGCGGTCAATTGTCGGGAATAGAACTAGTTACTTCAGTTGGTACAGTTTTAGCATTTATCGGAGGTGCTTTATTCATAGGTTCGAAGGCAGTACCAAGGTTTGTAAATATTATTGGGAAAACCAACCAACATGATGTTCTCATAGTGGCGATTCTTGGAGTTGCATTTGGCCTCTCATTTATTGCATTTGAAATCGGTATATCTGTAGCCACAGGAGCCTTCTTTGCAGGCGTCTTAATAGCAGAATCAAAGGCGCATTCTGTTACCAGAGTATTAACTACTCCAATTAAAGACATGTTTGGTGCAGTATTCTTTGTCTCTGTCGGAGCTTTGATGGACATTACACAATTGCCACTCTTTATAGTACCGGCCATTATACTGATTTTGGTATCGATAGGCGCAAAATTCTTTACTGTATATCTGGCCGCTAGGTCGCAAGGATATAAAACTCAAACAGCATTTAGAGCTGCCTTTGGCCTTTCTTCTTCAGGAGGAGAACTCGCGCTTGTTGTTGCTAAAGGTGGAACGGATGTGGGGGCCACAAGCTCATTCGTGTTACCAATGGTTGGAGCAATGACAATTATCACGACATTCATTACGCCGTATTTAATAAAGATGGGGTGGAAATTTGCTGACTATGCCTCTACACCAGATAGAAGATTTTCTATTCGCCTTTGGAGAAGGAAGAAGTAATCTAATAGTTAGCCGCTAAAGATGAATTGAATACATTTCAAAAATCAACTGTCGACAATATCATCTACAGTTTCTTCCTCGCCACTAGGTCTATGTCCTTCAAGTTGTTCCAAACATATGGTAAAACCAACATGTGCACATTCATCGGATTTACAGTAATTGCAGTACGGTATGCCACCAGTAAATTTAACATCAACTTCCTTAGATAAGGATGTATCATAAAGCAC
>JAKEIK010000067.1 GCA_022545895.1 Nitrososphaeraceae archaeon
AATCAGCTACTACTAATTTAGTTGCTGCCAAGTCAAGTGGTCCTAAGCCAATTGGTGCTATTGACGCGTCAAATACCCCCAAAGAAGATTCGGTGAGACCAAGTGAGATTGCTCCTGAAGTCGGGAACTCTAAAGCAAAGAATGTTGAGCTAAAAATCGATGAGGTAAATAGTGCCGGGGCAGATATAGCCAGTATAAGTAAGGGGTCTGAAATGGGCAAAACTGCCGAAGTGGGTAATATTGTTGATTTGAGCGACGACGGCGATGCCGCCATTGCCCATAAAAGTGATAAAACCAAGGAGAAATCTGCTGCTGGATATGGTTCCACTGAGGTGACTGATGGCACTGAACTACATCCAAGTGAAATTAATACTCCTGAGGCTGAGGTAGGTGAAGTCAATAAGGACGATAATACAAATGACGATACTAAATTAGCGCACCAATCTGATGTAAATTTTGATGAAGTACATATTGCTGATTCGAATGCACTTGATGCGACTGAATTAGATACATCTGTTCCCAATGCGAACGCAGATGTGGGTTCGTTCATTGACAATACTCCAAGTAAAGACATTCAAGTAGAAAGTGAAGCTTCATTCTCTGACAAAGGAGATACCACTAAAGCATTATCGGAATTCCACAACAACATTAAAGATACAATTCAACAGGGCATTGTCGATGATGGCAAGGTTTCAGATACGCAACCAGTCAAGTTAAAGGCCATGGATAAAGACACGGCCAACAAAGACAAGAAATCGGACGCCAAGGACTTAAAATCTATAAAGCCAAAAAAAATTCAAAAGAAAAAAATCCCAATCCCTGAGTTCTACCATAAAGACCCTTTTTATGCTCACATAAATTGATACCATATAGTTCAGTGACCGTAATCAATCGACGATAAATAAAGGTCGATCATCATAGATGTCAATGTATCGGCGGTGAAGAATTCTTCCTGACGTCCGTCATGATTTCATATTATCAAAGTTATTAAAGTAAAATGATAATAAGCTGTGTCTGGGAGAATCACTTGGTCAATTTGATAGTAAGGGTAGGAACACAAAAGATATCCTTGAAAGTCATCGGGATTGTAATATTATTACCGAATTCCCCATTACTTCAAAAACTATACAATGTAGCAACGGCGACATTAGTCCAAGTCAAAATATCTGAAAGTGTTTCGTCCGAGGAAACGAACGACAATGTATCAGCAACCCTCACGCTCGCAAAGGCAACTTCTGTGAAGAGGAATAACAGAGATTTGACCTTACATACTGCAAATTCTGTGACCTCGAACGGAGTAAGTCTGACTACCTTGATGATATTATTATACAATGGATCCAAAAAATAGGGAATTTCCTGAGTTCTGAATGTTACGAAACTTAAATTCTAAAATCATTTTAAAGATCTCTATTTTTATTATCATTGTAATCACTCTAATTATCGGGAGTTTTGGTGTACTTGCATATTTTCAATCTCAAGGATCATCAACAGGGAATTCGATAAATATCGCAGGTAAGAATCGATATCTTACGGCCAATTTATTATTACAAACTGAAAAATATCTGGATGGTTTTTCAAATATTTCCCAGTTAGAGGATGCCATGTATAAGTTGCAAACGAACATAATGACCCTGAAACAAGGAGGAACGATATCAGGGATAAATTTAAGATCCCTTCCACCAGATTTTCTAGATCTCTCGAGACGTATTGACGAAGATTGGAGTATTTTCAAAACGTATATTACTAATAATTTACTGAAACGACACGAAGATGGACAAGTAACAGCAGCTAGATCAAATGCCACAGCCCAGTCAACAACAGAAAGAAAAAATTTAGAGTTATTGGCATCTAACTTGATTGGCTCATCTGACGCCTTAGTTACCAAGCTCGGACGACAAGCAGATACGGATTCACAGAATCTAATGTTATTGCAAATACTTTTTGGAATTCTTATTATTGGGATTCTCGTACTCGTCTTATATTTTGTTGCAAGAATTCTAAGACCGATATCCGCTCTCACACAAGCGACATCAGAAATAGAAAAAGGAAACCTTGACGTTTCAGTAAAGCGGAAAGGTAATGATGAACTTTCGGTTCTAAGTGATTCTTTTAACTCGATGGTAAATTCTATTAAGAGATACAATGAAAGACAGAATGAATTAACAAAGGCACTTGAATTCAAAAATGATGAATTAACTGAAACAGAAAAAGACCTACGAAGGGCAAATGAAGAATTGGTGAATACAGAAACAGCAAAAGAAGAGTTCCTGTCCATGATCAGTCACGAATTAAAAACACCCCTTACTCCTTTGAAGATGTATGCTGAGATGTTACTCAAAATCAGATCCATGGGAGAATTAAATGAAAAACAGTTAAAAGCTATGAAAATGATCCTCCGTAGTATATCCCAGCTGGAATTGTTGGTAAACGATATATTCGACGTATACAAACTTGACATAGGAAAATTGCAGTTGAACAAAAATGTGGTTCAAGTAGCAAGCCTTGTTAAAGAGAATATGTCGGAATTAGGACTACTAATGCGAGACAAACAGATTCAATTCAATGCAGAAATAATACCGCCATCTGAAAAAGTCAATGTGCTTTGTGATCCACGACGTATAGGACAAGTCCTAGCAAATCTGATAAAGAATTCCGTTGATTTCGTTCCCGACAAAGGGGGAAGGATTACGATCAGAACAGAAGCAGGCTATTCAAAACAAACTAATGATGGCAATTCAAATTATGTTGTATTTACAATAGAAGATAATGGTAGTGGCATACCTTTTGAAAAGATTAATAATCTTTTCAAAAAGTTTTATCAAGTAGACACAAGCACGAAACGTAAACATGGAGGGACGGGACTCGGCTTGGCCATATGCAATGGAATTGTAGAAGGTCATGGTGGAAAAATTTGGGTAGATACAAACCATACACAAGGTGCTATGATCAAGTTTACTTTGCCAATCGCGGATTCTAATGCTCCAGGTCAAAATGACAATTCATGAGCATCACAATCGACAATCATCACAAAAATTAGCTAAGACCAGTATGAGGACTTGAATCGGACAATTAACAGGGATCATCGGAAATGAAAGTCATGAGATTACCAGTTGTAGAAATAATTGACTAAATCAAACACAAAAAAATCCTTTGTAATCTTGTTGGGCTTTAAGGGAACTATTATTTTGGAATATATATTCTACTCTGTAGGCCGTTGAAGTACAAGTCCTTCCTTTAATCGCAAGTTACGACTTTGATCTGGACCATTTTCTCATCCATTGAATTAGATTGATTACTGCCTCTACCAGCTCCTGGCCCTTAGGGGTCAGCTGGTATTCTACCCTAGGTGGAATTTCATTATATGCCTGCCTTCTAAGGATACCGCCTTTTTCTAGCTCCTTTAATCTGAGAGCTAATGTCTTGCTGCTAAAACCTTTCAATAGCATTCTGAACTCTTTGTGTCTGACGGCTTCAGATGTACAACAAAGGGGAACCAGCATTTCTAATGTCCCCCTTTTGGTGATTAGTTTTCTTAATTTTGCAGTCTCCGACATCAATGTGGCTGGATCATATCCTTTGAAATTACATTCGATATTATACATCGGTAATTGATTTGCTTCTCTTATCTTTGTTTCCATTTTGACACCTAGTGTCGGAGTCTACTTGATACCTTAAATAGTTTCAGTAGTAAACAATAATTATGTGGGACATATGGCAGGAGCGATTACTCTATCACTCGCTGCTATTTCAGTTTCTAAATTTAAGTTTCATTTTCATACCATATCTAGGTCTCAGAGTTATTGCAGGATCCAATTTGACGCGCTGAGTTGGGACTTTTCGCATTTCCCATTTTCGTGCCAATGTTGCTATGACAAGAATTCCCTCCATCCAAGCAAATGATTCTCCAATACACCCCCTTATCCCACCTCCAAACGGAAAGTAGCTAAATCGAGGTAAATGGATTTTGAATTCTTCGGTCCATCGATCCGGGATGAATCGATTCGGTTCCTCAAAGTATCTTGGATCATGATGCATAACGAACTGGCTCATTAGTATTGAAGAACCAGAAGGTATTTGATATTCCCCAACAGAATAATCGTTTTCAACATAACGACCAATAGTCCAAACAGGAGGATACAATCTCATTGATTCTCTAAAGACTTTTTCCGTGTATTGTAATCTTGGGATGTCATCAGTCGAGACAATTCGTCTGGTTCTAGTACCATCGTTGTTTCTATTGGTAAGAATAGTGTCTAGTTCTTCATGTAGTTGTCTCTCGACATCCTGATTTTCAGAAAGTAAGTAAAATGTCCACGTGAGTGCATTAGCCGTGGTCTCATGACCTGCGATAAATATTGTCATAACCTCATCTCTTACCTGTTTATCCGACATTCTGCCTGCAAAATTTTCCGTATTAGCACTATTGGAGTTATGGTCGATCTCTGTATCTTGTGCCCGAAGTAATCTCGTCAGTAGGTCACCATATTCTATTTCTTTACTTCTTCGATCGGTTATTAGTTCGTAAACTAGTGTATTCAGTTCCTTCATTGCTTTGCGAGCACCTCTAACCTTGGGCAGTATGGGGACCTTATCAAGAACCTGGCCTATTGGATTCTGAAGCCTCTTTGAGTAGGTTCGACAGGTGGTCAACGCTTTGCCGACTTGTTGGGCTTCAGATGTTATATCGTAATTCAGCACAGATTTACATATAATGCCAAGTGTTAGCTCCATCATCTCCCGGTTGATATCTAATACCTCTCCATCTCCCCAACTATCAGTCATTCGCTCGGCATAATCTGTCATGATATCTCCATATGACCTAATTTGCTTAGGATGAAATATTGGTTGTATTAATCGTCTCTGACGGTTATGGAACTCTCCTTCACTTGTTACTAATCCTTCTCCTAACAGTCCTTTTGCGATCTGTAGTCTCTTCCCCTTCTTGAAATTTCTATGATCGTATATGAGGATCTTTTCTATTAGATCAGGATTGTTAATAAGGTATACGTGCTCGCGTCCAAGTTTAAAAAAAGATATGTCGCCATATTGTTGAGCTACTTTCGTTAACATTTTAATAGGATCGCCAATAAATTCACTTACCAGTTTACCTGGCATTTTATATTCCGGACCTGGAGGATACTGCGTTGATTGACTCATCAGAGGGTTTCCGGTACTGGTGATTATAAGGTTTATTGATTTGGTTGGCAGGTCAGAATTTGTCCATAACGAAGAACCTAACACCGTGAAACTGTGTATCTAGAGTAGTAAGATTAGTATTCACACTCTTCCACTTACAACCGATCTAACAAGCAAGACACATATCGATCAATTACCGTTGTCATGAATTTTATACTTTGTCTTACAATCTTGAACAATTTATAGAAAATCTTTTTGCCGATAAGTCTACCAATCTAAAAAATAAGCAAGTGAAAATTATTCAAATCCAAATTCTCAGTTTATAAGAAAGTTCATCCGAAGAAGGGACAGAATAAACGCTGGTTTGATCTTGAATAGCCCACAGTGGAAAAATTATTACGACATACAGAATGTAAAATTCCATATGCATTTTACGATAAAAACTTCTGTTGATGCTGCAAGACAAGACTTGAGTAATTGATGGCTAATCCCGGTCCATCTCTTTCGCATTGTCATCCTAGACTTGCAAGTGTTCTGAGGATATTTTTTATGCTTTCCGTGGAGAACCTCCATGAAATTTGTCTTGAAGATTCTGCTTAAAGTGACCCAATTGCCTTCTTAGAGAACTAATTAACTAGATTGGAATTGATTGTATTACGGGATGAAACTCGCGCAAT
>JAKEIK010000068.1 GCA_022545895.1 Nitrososphaeraceae archaeon
ATCAAGCCAAATTATAGCTTCAGTGTATTTACCTTCATCATCTAATGCTAGTCCCTTGTTGTTTAAAGCATACAAATTGCTTGGATCTATATCAAGTATTTTATCATACCAGATAACCGCATCCTCGTACTCGCCTTTGTCGTCTAAGGCGGCGGCTTTGTTCTCTAAGGCATAAACATCATTAGGGTCTATCGCAAGTGCTTTATCAAGCAAAGTAATGGCTTCGTCATCCTGACCTAAACTGGAGAGAACAGCACCCTTGCCAGCTAAGGCATAAAAATCATTAGGGTCTATCGCAAGTGCTTTATCATACCAGATTATGGCCTCTTGGTATTGACCCAAACCGTGAAAAGAGCGACCCTTACTACCTAATGCGTAAACGTCATTAACATCTATCGAAAGTATCCTGTCATATGATATGATGGCTTCTTGATATTTACCTTGGGCGTAAAGAGCATTACCTTTACCGCTCAATGCATAAATATTGTTGGGATCTAATGCAAGCACCTTATCATAAAGCTTCATCGCTTCGGAATATTTCTGCTGATTATAAAATGAATCAGCCTTATCTAATAGGGCGTTCACTTCTTGTGATTCCAATTGTGAATGTGCGATTTGTATATGTAAGAAATTAGTTAATGGAAAAATCGAGAATGATTCTAGTATTAGTAACACAGATACAGACAACAGTAGAATAATAGTAATAGAAAACATGGTTACTACGTTTGAAGATATCACAATATTATTGGATATATTTAGCATATAAGTTCTTCTAATGACATGGAATTAGATTCAATAGTCAAATCGATACTATATTGTTCAGTCGATCAAGCCTACAATGTGAATCTATGTTAATTTGACAAACATTGACTTGATTCGGTGGGATTAGGACCTTACATGTATAAGGGTTCTGTTGGATTACTATTTGGCTGTTTCTAATCCTTAATTGCTAAGACACTACGGCGTGGTGCAAGGGATTAAGAATAAATTTTTCATAGTAAAAGGAGCACACATTCTAAGATATGATCTGGATATCCCTTGGGTTTTGTAATTTCCTAAACGGATTAAATAAAGAGATTAACAATTTAGAAAGATGATAGTCATATGTGCTAAATACCACGATTATGAAGTGCTTAAATGATTAAATCGTTTCAATTATATGGCTATGTCATTCTAATAAAGGAACCAAGATTGAAACTAAATGAATTAATCTTTTACACGGGATGCGGAATCGTGGGTGGATGGTTAGTTCATGAAATATACAAGTGTCTCATAGAAGAACAAGCCGAGGAAATTTCAGAACTAAGAAGAAAAATAAGACAACTTTCAGTTTCCTCAAAAGATCAATTTAGAAACCACGATTCTAAATTACTTCAAATTGAAAAAACCCTCTCACAAACTGATAAATTCAGTACTCCAAAAAAGAAACGTAAAATTAAATAACTTTCATCACTATATCCAAATTATCTGATAGTTTAATTCTTGTTGAAATTGTTTTTCAATTTTAAGTATGAATGTTAGCCATTATGCTTGATACCACAAAGATACACAGCCATCAAAAGTTATGTACAACGCAACTACTAGTTCAATTTCAGTATATAGATTTGACGAGTAGCCTTCTTCCAATAAAGATAGTATTATTTAGAATCAATAAGTAGAATATATAGATATATGAGTCATAAAAAAATTAAAGTCAATCCGAAGACGGAAGGGATTGAATTTGTTTACAATGTGAATCTTTATATCAAAACTAGGCTCGGCTTATTTGAGCTGATTTGATGGGCCGGAATGATGAGGGACAAAGTTGTCTCTAAAAGAGGACTCGGACGGCTTTGAGTCCTAAAAGGAACCCAAAAAGTCAGGATCTTGAAAAGCTCCTCAAATTTGGGGCCGTGAAACAATATAAAATATATGAAAAAGACATGACCAATAGTAGTAAATATGAGTCTTATTTCAAAAACTATTAGCTTACGTGTTCCACCAGGTCTAATCTATCGTGCTCTTAAGGATACACGTTTAGGGCAGCTTTTTCCTGAATTCTTTATTGGAATCACAAGAAAAATATCAATTGACAAAATAAATGAAGAGCTGGCATTTAAGACAAAAACTCAAGATGGTCAGATTGAAATCATAGAAACATTCAGGTTGACGATATCTAGAAGTAACAATACTAACGTCTTATATACTACTCAGACAAATATAGATGGAGATATAGCAGTAGAATCGATACTCAGGACACACAT
>JAKEIK010000009.1 GCA_022545895.1 Nitrososphaeraceae archaeon
TAGAATCGCAGATCCATTTATCAAAAAAATAAATACACCCTCAAATGAAAGATAGACTGTTTAAACACTAAGTTACAGAAAATCTTACCGAGTTGAAATATATCTCCAACGACGAGATTCATTGGGCTTTTCTTAATGAGCATCAATTCGAGATATTTCGGTCTTAAAACACGCCTAAACAGCAACACTTTACTATCCCAATATGCAAATTTCAAATGAATGTTCGGAAAATCAAAATGTAGGATATGTGGAGACAAAGTTAGATTTGTGATAAGACATTTAAATGAAAAACATCCTGAAACTTTAAGTGACAGGGATGTCATGAAATTGAAAATGCAAAATATAATTGCAAAATACTTTTCAGAGGAGTAATGCCTTCGAATTGGACACTATTGGTGCACATACCGATTTTCCTTGGAATGTATGTCTCCGTGTAGGAATATTCTGATACTTGAATTCTACAAACGTGAAGATTTCAATAAGAATTATTTTACCCTTGTTGTATAACGATAAAACTCGCATCGAACGATCATTATTTATCAAAACCAAAGAGGAATTACATGACACCTTCGGTGGAAAAACTGAACTAGTACCTACCACGGGAAGTTGGAAGGATGAAAAGGGTCGATTGAACGAGGAACCGTCCGCAGGCTTTGAGGTGATAGCTGACAAAACGAATGAAACGGTTAAATTCTTAAAGAATTATAAGAAAAAATTGAAAACCAGGTTTAAACAAGACGATATAATGATAACCTATTACCCAGTCAATGTAATTTGACGATTCAACAATAATCGTCAACTAGAATGTAGCTAGATTAATGGCCTTGTTACCGATCACATTCTCGAATAGTTAATTGCTATACATCTGACAATTCAATACACTTCAAATAGGGATTGATTATGCACGTAATTGCAAGAATTAATATTTTAGCTAAGTCATTAATATAACTCGTTACTTCCACAATTAACAATATTCAAGGCATTGAAAGGAATTTGGAATATATTTATTCAAACAGGAAAGCCGACGACAACAAATTTGTTGAGATGGTATTTTTTGCCAAACAGAAGATAATTTCTAAATTGCTTATAGCACCTTGTCTCTTACTTCAATGAATTAACTAATGGATTGTGAACGTACTCAGAATCTGGCGGATGTCATATTTTGAACACTGTTTAGAACGTTTTCAAATCTTAGAATAAAAGCACCTGTAACAGAAATTAAAGTAGAATTGTCATATTGATTGGAACTTCAACTGCCAGTTTCGTCCTTATGGGTTTTGCTGAGGTTCTGTGATTAGTTCAAAATTACGTTCATGCATGTACGAAAGTCTTACATGTCAATTTTGAACTAGAACAAATTATCCATTTTTAGATTCATTGAAAGCTTCGCCAGTGGAATTAGGAAAATTATTATGAAAATTACTGTAATCGAAATTATTGTTATGATAAAAACTGCAACTAAGTCCATTTGAAACCTTTTGATTTGACATTTGTTAACTATACTCCTTGTATATTAGGGATTAGAATTCAGCTGTAATTATCATTTTAAAGACTTCATATCAAATGGATGCAGCAATGAAGTCAGCATGTATAACATCCTTTTAATATACCTGTCCTTCGATGGAACCATGATTAATTCTCTTTGATAAAAGGCAATCAAGTGCTCAATCAGGCAATCAGTACTCTGTTTGTCTTCCCCTGATGATAGATGAGTAAGGATCATTGCATACCAGTATTGAACTACTGCATCTTCTCCGTACTTGGATTCTAGATCTATTAAAAATGAAAAATTAGAATGACATCTTCTGCATAGGCCGTCATGAGCATCTGCATATCTTTTTTCAACTATATGACCACACTTTGCCTTCTTCATTTTGATAAATAATATCGTGAAGAAGGCATATGAATGCTATTGTCGCCTAATTACTGTGATATCATTAACCCTATATTCCATCAGACTACAGAGGTCCGATCACCAAAATCTTCGTACAAGGTAAAAATTCAGAGTAATGTTATTCGCATGCTGTACGCATAAAGGATCCATAAGCTTCAAGAGTCCCAAGATATAACCTTAATTTAAAAACTAGCTTGTTTTAAGATAAGTCATCATGTAAATTAATTTCTCGCTTTCATCAACTGATTTGAAATGTGAAATCTGTTGTACCAAAAAAGAGCACCTGCCATAATAATAAAATCTGTAACATAGAAAAGATCCCAGAACCAAAGATTATGGGAATTGTGGTTTACAAAGTCATGTACGTAGCCGTCATCTGCGATAGCGTTAACTAATAAGGATAATGAAGAGAGAAACCATGGAATCGCCTGCTGATAATCTTTCCTTAAGTTTACAAGGATTGTCGCAGAGGGAATTATTAATGACAAATCCAAAATAGGATAAGTAATAGTTAGGACAAAGGCAGCCAGGTCCTCATCTGTAAGAAAAAATGAAGGAGTTAAATTAATTATGTCATAGGCAATTAGTAACAAAGTAGCGCAGGATGCTACAATTATGATTCCAAGGTTGATTTTATTCTTCAAGGATTTGAGTGTTATAACCAGATGTAAGGTGAGAAAGACATATCCGCTTATCCAGAACAAGTCTGCAAAAGAAATTAACTTTCCCTCTTCTATCCCTAAGGCATAATAATAGTATGTGAGGGTTAGATCGGCTGACAACCAACTAATGAGGCCAATAGTAAGAAATAGATAGGATTTTCCGTGAGGTCCAAGAAGTCCATGCCGGTATACAGCAACCAAACCCAGACCCGAAGCAACGGATCCAGTTATATTTAAAATCCATAGAATGATAGGATATCTATAGATTGAATCCGAAAAAACAATTACGGAAATAGCAATCACTACTGAGGCAACCATAAACAAAGTCGTATACCTCAGTGTTGTTTTGTGGTCTATCTGCTTGCCGATTGACAGATGATGTTGGACTAACTTGGTTGCATAAAGATTTTTCTGATAGTAAAGCCAGCTATATCAATTGAAAAAATGGGCGCTCCAAAACTATCCAAATTCATTTGTGGTAAATCTGTATTACCATTTTGACTTTTCTCTGAGGCAGCTTTCAATACGAAGGCTTTGGGCATTGGGCAAAGTTGCTACTTTTTGCCTCCATATTACCCTGAGATCTTAACTAGATAACAAATGGAATCAGACATGAATAGTTTATTTACTCCAGGGATTATCTACAGGCATGTTTGTTTGTAAAATAAATATTCTAATAATAGTGGGCGCGATACTAGTTCTTGGTGGTTTTGTTTGCACCAATACTTCGTTTTCCGCATCCGCGCAGTCCACCATGGAAATTACATCTGATAACGCATCGAGTAACGATACTTATATTTCACAGAAAACAGAGATGTCTGTTCCAGCATCTCCAATGGTTACCCCACCAGGTAAACTCCCACACCAGACGGTATTTGCTCTCCCCCTTAGAGATGATGGCAAAATATGGACAGGCGTTGTTACCTTTACGGCAAGTAAACCTATTGAAATAGAGGTGCTTCATAATTATGATCCCAATATTCTACCAGATGCACAACATGGCGAACCCTATCATGCAACCCTTCCTACTAATCAGACGATCGCACTTTCTACAATGACCATGTTTACGGACACACCGGTGAGCGTTACCGATACGCCTATTAGCACTGGTTCTTTGGTGTTCACTGGAAGCGCATTGGTGTTTCATAAAACAAGTGGGGAACCTTTTACAGTCACATATACCGTCGATGCAGTTGCCAAAAAGCCTAATCATCAATAATGGTTATTGTGATTGATTGATCTTTTAATAATTCACTCTCATATCCTAGAAGAATTTAATGAGGCGCAGTTAATAGGAACAAACTCGACAATATAAAATACCATGAAAATTTATTTAATTCCAACTGTGTGATAATATGGATAACAAATGCCCGGTCAATAACTCTAATAACCACATGAATGAGAAGGTGTTAAACCTTACTCTGTCTGTGGTATTACTGTACCTAGATTTAGGAGCGCATAAGATTGAATCACGGACGGCGGCATTGTTTAGTTTACATTGGCTGTTTGGGTATGTGAACTGGGACGGGAATACGAGCGTGCTTTGATAAATTTGAATTTATCAAACAGACTGAACTATTAAACATATGTTGCTTGTAGAATTACTTGACATTAACAAGGAACATGTTCAACATCAAATTAAACTTTACAAATCATCATACAAATAAAGCCAAAGAATCCTATTTCATTCTTGAATCATACATACTAGCTCACACCCAGCTGTCTGTCGACAACTTTCATGGTCGAATTCCTTAAAATAACAGAGCCCCAAGATATTTGATATTGCCAAATGCAGATAACTTTGCCGTTGAGGAAGGTATGGGAACCAAGGCGGTAGAGTGGATGAATTCATTTTCCAAAAAAAATAACAATAGCTTCAACTGTGAGCTTGAGGGATATACCATTTCGACTTTTCATTTTGGAAATTTTGAAGTCTTATCATGGAAGGGAAATTGGTCTGATGCCCGAAAAATTATCGTGAAGGCAAGTGGGAAGCTAAATATGAAGGTGATAGAAGCTGGTTACCATCTGAAGGACAATATTCTGCTGTCATTGATTGGAAGTAGTAAGGAACATGCCAAAGTCTATAGAAAGGGAAATTTTGCAGGTATCTTAGTACTGGGGAGGAAGTCTGGACACTGGATTGTAAAATCTGAAAAGTTGGGGTAAAATCCCGCCTGGGATAGTGGGAAATTTACAATGCTAAAGTTCAATTAGTTGGACAGCCCTTATTGATTGCAAACCCAATAAAAAAAAGAATGATTGGTTTTGAGATAATTATTAAGTTGGATTTCTTGGCCTTCACTAATTCTTATTAATCTTTAAATACTTTGAAAGACAAATTTTTTGCTTACTTAAAAACCATATTATTTTAGTATAAGCTTCTTTAAGTAGAACCTCGGATAACCTCTCGTTAAGACCTGAATGATCTGTGGGGTTTGTAAGCTAGAGATACCGTTGCATAGACGGAAGGAGCATCTGACTAAATACCATAAAATCGATGAGCATTTGGTAAATTGGATTATACGAACCGACGATGATCTTATTTCTCTACAGCCAAAAATGCGAAAATAAATCTTTTTTTATGCAATCATTTGCTTTTATTTCCTTGTGGCTACAATTGCTGTCTGTGTATCTGTCGTTTCCCAACGGGCTTATGCAACTTCTAACTGTGTCCACCCCAAGAATTTAGCATTTGATGAGGGTAAATCCACAAACAAAGAATTGACGAAGTGACCTGACTACTCAATTCCTGGGAGAATTCTAGCTTGACTGTAATCTATAGATTCTTCAACAGCAATCCGGTTGCCATTGCATTGAAATCAAATTGTTATCTTTGTTGCAGTTTGGGACAAGCAGTTAACTTTCAAAGATAGCTTTATACTCCCAACCTTACTGACGTTCTCCTTTGCCCAACATCGAATGATTTAGGAATTATTTTTCAATCACACGGCACTTCTAGTAGTTTTTTTATATAATACATTGTTTTCGTATGCCCTTGACTAGATTCCTGATGGTGACCTCAGTTACACCGCCCGCTTCTGCAAATATTAGCTGAGTTCTATATTCTCCTAAGGCTAAACATGACAGATAAAGCACCGTTGCTGCAAGTCCCATTGGATTTTTGCCATTAGATTCTCTGCTTTCAGTAACAATAGACATTAGATCCATGGCGTGGCGTCGAGTCTTCTCACTTATCCCTATCTTATTCGCTACCCGATTAATACAATTCATTGGATCTACTAACGGTATTTTCAAATCAAGGCCCAATACAAGGATCCCGTAATTTTTTCTAAGCTCTCTATGAGTGACATTTATTACTTTAGCAACGTCTTTCATAGTGCGGGGGTTTCCAGTTTCTCTGCATGCTATATATACTGCTGCACCCAATACTCCAGAAATCGTTCTACCCCTTACCAATTTTTTTTCATGCGCCTTCCTATAGATATAAGCAACCTTTTCAACAACGCTATCTGATAATCCAAGTTTGTACTTCAACCTATCAAGCTGGTTAAAAGCCTCTTTGAGATTTCTAGTTGATGCATCTATTTGGGTCCTGCTATCCAATGTTCTTAATCTGCGCACTGATGGATAGAGATAGTTATCCATTTCGTGACCACCAGCTTCTTTGCCATTTCCTATAACAGTGTATAGTCCTTTATCATGACGCGCAAGCGAAAAGGGAGTTCCTGTCCGTTGGCGATTAGTATTTTCACTAGAATTGAAATTTCGCCATTCAGGTCCTGTTTGTTCCGTTCTGTCCACCGTGACTATGCCGCATGTGCTGCAAAAGACCTCCCCACACTCTAAATCTGATATTAAAGGACTATTGCAGATTGGACACAATAATGAGTTTTCCATTCAAAACAAGACAATTTTATAAACATTATTGATCTTATAAACATGTTCCAAAGAAATTAGATCCATTTTAACTCACATCATCCATAGCTTTTATTCGAAAAATCGTCAAACCTGAAAGCCTAACGGATAACAAGCGCACAAATCTAGATTTTTTAAAATTCACATGTAATATGAATGTTAGACGAATGGGAGATGAATTAGTACGTTAATTTGATCTTTAGGTGGCAGGTACGAACTCGTGTCCTTACCTTGTTTTCTGCTTTTCCGTGCCTAACAAACTAACGCTAACAACCCGCTCATTTTGGCAATTTTATCGCTCGTTAGGTGAGTCAAATAAACAAATTAGTACAAGGATCTTCGGAATAATCGTATTCATATTATATGCCCTCCCTATGAAATCCTCTTGAGCGAGACAGTAGGTCAGTCAATTCTGGAGCGCACAAATTGCGGTCAAACTTCTTTACTTGAGGTCTTAGTTCATGAAACAAAAAATATGAAGATGAACCTGAGGATGGTAATCTCATGACTTTTAATTAACGACCGAACCTGTTTCATTTGCTCCCAGTTTGTTATACGAAGACGAAGATTCTACGATTTTACAATTCCAATCACGGAAAAGAGTCAACTTGCCAAAAGATTGGGCAGTCAACATTACTAAAATGATTAGAAGTAACTATTGTCACTACCTTGATTGATTCTGACCTTGCGGTACAGGTAATTGGAAGAATGGAAAGCCACCACCCCCTAATGCATAAGGTAATTGACCATTCCATCTATTGATTGCTTGCCATTGTAGATACTCAGGACTTGATCTTAATTGGCCTGTGATTATTTTTATGGCTTCGGATTCTCCACTGGCCTTTGCTATGTTTGCTCTCGCTGCAGCTTCAGCCTGTACAACATTTTGATTTGCTATGACTCGTACGGCCTTCAAATTATTTTGCTCAGTTAGAAACTTTTGGAAAGCCACTACCTTTTGTTCAATCTGGGAAGCAAACGCATCCGAAAACTTGAAGTCGGTGATGAAAACGTTCTCTACTTGTATGTTGTTTGATGAAAGGGTGTTTCTAATCGCCTGAGCAATGACACCCTTTGCAGTCTCTCTCTTCGTAATCAGCTCCTCTGCGTTAAATTTAGCTACGCTGGCTTTGACCGATTCTTGGATGGTAGGTGAAATAACACGATCAGCATAGTTCACACCTAATAGCTGATAGATCCTATTCGCCTCTTGTGGATCAATCCTATAATTTAATGCTATAACGGTTTGAACCTCCTGTAAATCGTTGGAGGCAGCAGATGCCTCAGCTTGGAATTTTTGTGTGCGGACTTCCATTTGTATTACTTGCTCGGCAAACGGAACTATGAAGTGCAGTCCTTCCCCAAGAACACGATTTTCTACTGCACCAAGGTAAAGAACAACACCCCTGTGACCTGCTTCAACAATTACAACTGATTCTATCATTACAATTATGATTACGATGAATGTTACGATCGCGGCAGCGATCTTTATTTTGTTAAACCTTGGAAGTCTTGGCATTCCACTGTACGACATCTGGTAGCTGTCTTTAACTCCGGCTGCCTATTTATGTTAGCTCCAAATGCATTTTAGAGGAAAAAATATTTGCAGGACCTTTGCAACAGCTTAGTTCAGATTGATAAAGAGTAGGAAATTGCGTCATTCACTATCAATTGGGGATTTTGTTAAGTTTACACTAATTACCCTAGTGTATTGTAGTATGCCCGTTATAATGACAAGAGTTGTATTAAGTTGAAAAATATATTATACATTACCGAGTATTTGACGAATGATCGATAATACTTTCTCCCTTGAGTACCAGACAGCAAGCACAATGTTGTTCTAGACAATTCTTAGCTTGTTCGTGTTTACATATAGGACAAACACATCGTTTTGACATGATATTTGCAAATGCTCTTTGTTTCTTTGATTTCTCATCTGCATAGAACCATAGTATGACCACTGGTATTCCTATCACAAAAAAGACAATAATTGTCCTTATCGGGACCCGTATTACAAAAAGGGAGATGGCAAAACACACTGTTCCGATCCCCATTATAAATAACCAACGTCGGATGATGTCCATGTCTCCAGACTCTACCTGATATATAATACCTCTGACTAGTATTTAATAATCATACTACAAACAAACTGTGAGATTGCATGGGACATTGGTTTTAATGATTTTCGAAAATCACTCATTTCACAGCTTAACTTTCTCCATGCTAATAATTTGAGTTATAAAAAGCGTTAAAGAATTTAAGAATTGTTCGAACCTTTCTCCTCCCAGGGGGAGTAATTTTGGATTTATATTAGTTCAAGTCACACTATGATAATCATAACTAGCATTCGTTAAAACTATCCCTAGAATCTTACAAATCCATCACAATAGAACCGAATCCAATTTCTTACTTCGATATTCTAATAATAGATTCAAGGGGAGATCCAAATAAGACTTGCTTTTGAAATAGTTTACAAATAATTTGCTTATGAAAAACGGTATTGGACTCAAGATTGGAATGGCGGGAATAGTCTTAGTTCCATTGCCTCTATGCATTTTCAATAATCACAATCCTTCCAAGTATTCGCACAAGCAAAGGCTAATGCAACTTCAATTCATCCATCCTTTTGCCATAGTAATAGGTGATTGCGATATAGGGAGTTTAGTGTTTGTTGCCTACTGCTATATTGAGCCTTATCTGCAACTTGAGGACTCCCCCAGCAATATAGCAAAACTCATATCGAGTACAGACTTGATATGGGAGAGGATGCAGGAGTCTATGAAGAGCTAAAGCAATAAGTTTAATATCGAAGTATTAAGGAAAACAGGTTGTAGTGATTTTGTTTAGAAAACTTGATATCCTTGAGGAGAACAATATGCATGATTGACAATAGATCTCCAATACCAAATTGGGCCACAGAAAAAAAGATCCTTCTAATTTTGAACCATGCAACACCAGTTCCAAATATAACCTCCATTCTGATATTCCTTGCATTGTTACTATGTATGAGCAAAATGCTCAAATACGTATTTATTTTAGGGATCGCTTAATTTATTATTACTTTCAATTCATATTTTATATAACTAGAAGAGTCTGAATGAATTAATTGCTAAAAGCTCGTGATCACTAAAATTAACGAGCAGACAGAATAACTCGGTTAAATGCTATACTATCAATTGGAATTGGCTTCAGTTACCAAAACCTTGACAATTTTGCATCTACAAATGAATGAGATCAGATTTGGGACGAAATTAATGGATCTTGAAAAGTCGTATTTTAATTGACTTAAATTTTAAACGTAACACAATTATACAACTCTTTCGAGTATCTGTCATGAAAACACTATCATGCCGCGAAGCGGGATTCGACTGTGACTACGTAGTCAAAGGAGAGACAGAAGAAGAGATATTCAAGAATGGTGCAGAACACGCCACGAAAGATCATGGTTTGAAACCAGAAGATATAACTCCGCAATTCAAGGAGAAACTGAGAGGCCTAATTCGTAATTCTTAGCAGTTTATTCTTTTTAATTTTTCTAAAATTAGCTTGCACAGATCTCGAATCGAGTCCAAATTGCTAGAATTTGATCCACAATCTCATATAAAATCTAGTTGACAACAATCATATTGAAAAACTGCGTCATTCGGACTGAATCCTGAAGCTGTGAAATAGTATTTGTAATGAAGATCATGCTGGAACTACGTTGTTACTCAATGTAGAAAATAAATGTATAGAGATAGACAGTTTCAGAGCAAATGTACGGATCAAAGGGTTTTGGAAGCTTAATATTGAAACTTGTATTTGAAATTGAAACAGGATATCTTCGGGTAGAGATAACTCCCTTAACTTCTGGCATTACATTAGGTTCAAAGAAATGAGTAAGATGTCTCTCCAAGGTGATGTGTAAGGTTTACGTGAAGGGGATCAACTTCAATTCACAATTTTGATTCGTTGTCCAATGTCACCGCGTCTTCATAATTAGCCAAATTGGATGACTGTGTCAGTTTCATTGTCTAATACGAAAGAGATTCAGTCTCATGAATCTTATGGTCGGCAAATATTGCAACTGGCGCATCACATTTATCACATCGCCATGAAAATAATCTAATCTCTCTGTCAGAAGTGTAGAAACTGTCTTTAATTTCCCATGTTCGATTCTTTGGATTGTATGAAGGTGGTCTATAACACATTCTGTGTTTACAACGACGCATGCTGACAACCATCTGGTGTGCTATGATAAATAATCTTTGTTACTTTATAGAGTAAGAACAACCAGGTGCACTTAAAGAATGTATAGTAAATTAATCACTAAAGAATTTGAAAGGAGACATAATTAAAGCATGGTGAACTGAATTAGCACCTTTGACAGGTCCAATTTTCTCTGGTCACCAGGAAGTTTCTTCAGGCATGAGTATTACCTATCTATTAGGAATTGATAAGTAACTTACTTCTTAACACAAGCGTACAACCACACTCAGACAGTCGACCAGTCGATAAGTACTTGCTATCGAGTCCAATCGAGCCGACTATCCCTTAGATGGTTGCAGCCATGTTGTTATTGTTTGTTTGAGGAGTTAACAGTTGTACTTGCACCTAGAATCATTACGGCTACAGATGAGGTAATATAATGTGAGGCATACGAGGACTCTAGGAAGGCGGGCACTACTTTTTCAATTAATTTATGTTTTTCACGACGCCCATCATTACCATCACATCGTTATTCCAATCTTCGCATTCTTCCAAATTGGCCTCAATTTAAATCCATCATCCTTCATAAACGGCGCCAAAAGGTGGTAAATTTTATTCAGAGTATTTCCAATACTCCATTTCTCTCCCACAATTGTCACACACATATTTTTCACACAACACTGGCTTATCGTAAGTGGTGTCATCCTGAACTATCTGTTCCAAGTAAAATTTGTCCGAAGAACATTTTCTACATTGTTGTCCAGAGGGTAAATTCAGTCCCAGTCTTCTCTCTTCGCCAACAGTGATAAAATATGAGACACTCAAGTCAATCAAATCAAGTTGGATAGAGCTAGGAATAGTCATATTATTCAAAGCCGCTACTAATGGAACTACAATGAGGAGGTTCCGCTTGAGATCAATATCGGGCATTTGTAATATAATGAAAGTATTACTTATAAGAATATCTTTCTTTTTCAAAGGTTTCCTGAATGGTTCCACACGTTACATTAGTAAAGTCCAGATCTTGCAATATCTAATTTGTGAAAGCACAGCTTCATATCATATCGTCTTTTTGGACATAAATTAGTTATTAAAAATTAAGCTAAAAAATCACAGATTTATTGAATGAGACTAACCCTGATATTTAGTAAGAGAGATATATCATTTCCCACGACCATCACATTCTCTATCTATGCATTGCGGAATAGAAACTCCTCCTCTAATGAGCAATGTAGTGGTCTAGAGGCTAGACTATTAAGGCCATATAACTAATCATCATGATATTTATTTAATTTAGTCATGTAAAGTACGGCATAGATTTCAATCAAAAAAAAGATTTCACGTTGTATGTCGATTTGATTCCTCTCTAACCCATCTATTTTTTTCTCATTCTTACAAACAGGGTTGATCGAATTGTTAAGTTAAATGATAGTTCCTAGACTTGATCTGCTAGCTACAATCTAAATTTCTTTTTTCGTTTCGATAGAAAGATCATAATAGAATTAGTTCGTGTCATGTTTTTCGAGCTTTTATCACAACATAGTCAATAATTTTTTTCTTTGAAGTGTTCCTCATCTTTACCATGGATCTATAAAGGATATTCTCAACATACGACGGATATTGTGTTAAAATTCTTTCTCGGAGTAGTTTTCTATTCTTAAAATAATATTCAGCTAGTGGATCGTACACCCGTGAACCTATTATGTCGATTCCTGTAATTTTAAATCCCTGCTTCGTAATTGTTGATTTAACATAGTCTAATCTATAATGCTGCGACGACCATGTCAAAGCAAGAATTCCAAGCTTGAACAATATTTTAATGGGATCTTCTGAAATAACTGTCACGGGTATTGCGATAACAAGCAAGCCGTTGAACTTCAAGATTTTCCAAGATTCTTCTATAAACAAAGAAAGAGGTTTGAAATGCTGCGCAGATTCTAGAGAAATTACCCTATCAATAGAATGATTTGCAAAAGGCAATGCTAATGAAGTGCTATTAATGAACGAAATACCGTTTATTTCATATGGATTTGACATTACGCCAGGATTTTCAAACGCGCGACAAACAGCTTTGGATGACGTTGCCAGTTGCTGACAATTAATATTCACACAAAATATCTGTGGGTTAAATACATTTTTCCAAAGAACAGCCGGTGCTGCAAAACCACTTCCAACATCAACTAGTCTTTTGGAAGAGTCAAGTTCTGCGATTCTTCCTACCATCATGCAAAGTTTCGATTGAGCTTCAATTGGAGTCTTAACATCATCTACCCAATATCCAAAATTGAGCATATTTGCACCTGTTGCAAGTTGCATTATAGGTGATAAAGAATTGTAAAGGCGAATAACGTCCTTCTCGTTTCGTCTAAATGTCCATAGAAAAACCTCAATGGGATTGATGCCGATCAATGATATTCTTGTATCTAATTTAGCATTATTTAATTAAGACTTAAGAATGCACTTGATCGTCTCGCCAATTTCTTATTCTCAGCTTCTTTTACAGTCATTTCAATTTCTTGCTGCCTCAGGCTGTCTCTCGTTCAAACTTGCCATCATCCATTGTATTTTGTTCTCAATCATTTGAAAAAGGGAATTATCAAATAGCCAAAAATAAATTTATTTAATCACTCACGCAATACTTCCCTTTTTGGCTTTGAGTAGATTTTGAAGTTCATGGGAACACTCAAGCAGTGTCTGTCGGGCCTGATCAGTATTGCGCGCAACTACAATGATCTCGCCTGGACCAAACTTACAACTATTTATTTCGATGGGAATTTCGAGGTGGAGAGTTCTAGCTATTAATTCAAATAATTTTGGATAAGTTTTGTTATTCTTGTACAAGAACGAGGCGCTGTCCCCATTTATCAGAACATCCTTTTCCACCGGGAATACAAGTTCTTCCTCTGCAATCCACTTCATAATCTCCTCTTCTAATTTTTCAGCTACTTGTATTTGATCGCTAATCCTCGCTTGATTGGCCTCCTCCGAATAGGTTTCCAATCTATCAAAATTCATGAATTTGTGTATACTGAATCCCTAATTAAATCAATTCCATCTTAATACTGAGATTTCTTAATGGTTGTCGATATTTTTATGATTACGATATCTATATGAGATTCTATAACTGATGATATTCCACAGTTTAGTGTCGAGGGCCACAAAAATTCAAAAATTTCATTCCCTCCTTACAGAGCAATTACTTACGACCCACCTTAGATTGGTTTAGAGTGAACTTCCGAGCAATCACATAATAGATAACGGTTTGGATTATTCAACCAGTACTCAAAGAACTCGCATATTGACGAATTGCCTCTTCTTGAACCTGGGTTTGAATCGAACCTGGACGCAATTTCCTGATTTTTCTGATGGCTTCCTCAGCATTCAAATGTTCTTTCTTTAACAAGTAAGCGGCCAATATTGTTCCAGTTCTACCTTTGCCAGCTGCGCAATGTACCAGTACCGGCCTCCTATTGGATTCTATTTCACTCTCAAGAAAAACAGTTGTCGATTTTAATTCTGCAATTGTAGGTGCTTTATAATCTTCAACTTCCAGATGTAGATAATTGATGTTATCGTCTTTGTTATCACTATCCTTGGACTTATATTTATCATTACCTATCTCGGTAAACCATCTAGAGGGAAGTGAGATTTCTCTTACCGTCACAATAGTTTTGATTCCATGATCCTTTAGCCATTTGAATTGATCGAACGTCATGGGCAATCCGCTACCTGCAAGTTGATTTTCTATGACCCAACTAAAATTGGTAGGACGAGATGAAATTCGGCTATACAACCACCGATAGGCGTCACCTATGATTGTCATTCGTACCTCTATGGAAATCTGGTTATATTAATTTGAATAAACAAATTGATCCCATTTTATTATACAGGCAAGCATTGGCATCTTACAAACTTAATACAGAATATGTTCGCTCAATACATGATCTAAACTAACGACACGCATGCCATCAAGTCCTAATCTGAACCTTTACAGACGAATCGGTTAGCTCGAATGAGCCCTCGATATTCAATGTATTTTTTAAAGCTGATTTAAGATAACCATGAAAAAATTGAGAACCTTTTCTACCTAGTCTATGTCTAATTACAATGATTTTTAGATCATTCTGATTTACCTCGTCATAAGTTCCCAAATACCCGTATCTGCAGATTATTTTTTCTATATAGTCTACCACAGTTTCTTGTGTTAGTGTTTTTTTCCAGAAAAGAATTGTATCACGAGGTATGACTTCGCCCAAAGAGATGCCAAGTCCATAAATATCTTCTTCTGTATAACAGTCTAGGAGTGAATTCAAAAGTTCGCGATTTATGATTACCAAATCAATTTTTGATAGAAATCTAGTAAATTCAGCATAACGCTTCAATATCATATTCACCAAACCGTTTACTGAAACACCCATCCTTTCCGCCTCTTCATCCAGTATTTTGGAGAGGTCGTTATCTACTCTAAAGGAGCGTGTTGTGGAAGGTGGCATATCTTAACTTAGTATACATGAACATAAATGTGTTTTTTTGTGACCATTTGTGTTATATTGTGTTGCTGGTGGTAATTTTAACATTGATCATTAAATTATTCCCTTATAGTGTTCTTGCAAGAGCATATTGGTAAATAAGTTCTCTAAAAAAAGAACGACCAAATCTGAAATTATCACAGAATGTTGTGGGTTAGGATAGTGTGTGATGGTGCTGACTCGAAAAGTGGTAAAAATTGGCAGTAATTTTTGTTGGATCGGTCAAACTACAATCTATATAAAGCACATTAAAATAATATGGAGCTCTGACGAATAATGGATTCAGTATGACTAGCAGACAGAATAAAAAACCTCTGAAGGTCATGATTATCGAAGATGAGCAAGATATATTATTACTCTATAAAGATTATCTAATCAGTAGGGGGCATAATGTTTTAGTTACTGCTACCTCGGCATTGGAAATTATTTCCGATTATGAAAAGATCCTTCCGGATATAACCATACTTGACTACAAATTACCTGATAACAGAAATGGCATTGAAGCGGCAATTAAGATTTTAACCACGTATCCATCAGCTGCGATTCTAATTGTTACAGCATATGATACAGTGAAAGAAGAAGTATTGAAACAATCAATTTTCGAAGGGAAAAGATTTGCCATCCTATTCAAACCCATAAAATTAGCTAGATTGGAGAACGCAATTTACGATTTACTAGAGTCAAAATAATGTGTATCACCGATAAAAGTTATTGGATTTAGGGAATTACGGAGGACTCAAATAACAATTGTCTAATAGAAAGTATACTTTACCGCATGAGAATGGAATGATGGGCAGATTTTAATCGACGAAATAAATCATTTTGTTTAATAGTATGATTTGCATATGTACGGCCGAGCCTATATACCGATGTCAATCAGTCAAAAAATAAAATTTTTCAAGAGAAAGAAATAATATCACCAAAAATATTATTGGGAAACAAGGAAGTGAATCTATAGACAATTTAAGCTTCCATCTGACAGATGATGGAGACCGTTCTAATCTCGCAAATCATGATGAGTGTTCATCTTGATAATATGATAAAACGGCCACGCTGTTCTTATTATGGGAACACAATAACTATTTTAGTTTATCTAATCGCTATATCTTAAGCCATTAATAGAAAGGTCCTTCTATATGAATACTTCATCTTACTGTAATTGAAGATAAAAAGACTTATGATTGAATAGAACTTTTCTATTTCGCAGTTTATTGAATCTTAAGCAACGCATCCATTTTCTCATAAAGTACTAAAAACCTTAGTCCCTTTCGGGTAGTCTTGTACACTTTATTAATTTCATCATATTCCAGCAAATCATTTTCGGTTAAGAGTTTCAAAAATCTCTTTACTTGTGTAAACGAGAGGAAAGAGCTATACATTATTCTAGTCATCAGCGTTCCTTCTTCCGCCGTAGCAGAATTAAGAATAGATGCAATAACATCCGTTCTACTACGGTATTTCATGTATAATCATACACATAAGTTACTAATAAGTCGATCCTAATTGGGCTTACAGAAACAGATACTCACCTTTAAATGTTAATTTTATTTAGCTTCCCATTAGGCAGTTAGATTGGCTTCCTTACAATTTCCATACAATGCTTTATGTACGTTAATCATAAGTACACTTTTTAATTCAAGTATCTTGAATCTGGTAAATATAACTTAGGACCTCATATCAGTTTATTTTTCATATTCATATTCCTTTTCTGATAAACCGGTAATGCCCCACGACCTAAGTAACTTGCTTTCCAGACTATGGAAATGAGTGTACCCGATAACACTTTACTTGATAACTTCGAACAGTAAAATCACTTGATTCATCAATTCTTGACCGATATTGTAATTTACTTTTAATGCTTTTCGTGCCGGGCGGTGCATGATTATACCCAGAAGCAAAGGGGTTTGAGATAAGTGCACATAAATATGACAGTTAGAAACCCTACATGGACCAAAATACACATTAGGGACATTGTCACAATATCTAAAGTCCTTCAAATTCTGGCGATACTGCAAATGTTGAGGTTTTATTATCCATTCTCGTTGTATACTGGTTTATTTTTCCTTTTCTATATTAATCCGGCATTAATGTGTCATTAAAGCCAGCTTTTTTGGTAAATTATTTAAGGCTCAGATTGAAATAATATTTGTGTCTTGGCATGGCTATTATAGCTACCTATAATAGCACGAACATCTAATATAATTTGATCAAATACAAGTTGTCAATACTGATATCAATATGTGGACGTGGAGGTTTTTCCTGATGTTTACAACTGAAGAAACGAAAGATGATTTCAATTCGACAATCCTAATTTCTAATGATTCATGTACAAGTTATATAGAGCGCAATAATGAGTGTGCGTCTGATTGCTATGGGTGTTATTAAGGAGATATAGGGACTTTGAAATCAAAGAATGTAATTTTGGTTACCTATCCTGACGATTTCAGTCAGCAAGAAGGACGAAGCTTGGTAGAATCTGTTGATAACAATAATGTAGTAAAGATCTTTTCTCAAAAATACCTTGGTCATTCAACATATGGTTTGGGATCAGGAAAAGTTGAAGAAATCAAGGAATTTCTCACAGAGAATAAGTTAGAAAAGTTAGTAGTGGACGATCATATGACTTCTAAGCGAATATATAATTTAGAGAAGGCAACAGGATTAAAGGTCATCGATAGAGAGAGACTAATACTTGATATTTTTTACTCTCGAGCAACCACTACGGAAGCAAAATTACAGATCCAACTCGCTGAAATTAAGTACGAGTTGCCACGGGTTAGGGAAGAGGCCAAACTAGCCATAGGTAGTGAGAGACCTGGAAGAGGTGGAAGCGGCGAGTACGTAGTAGACGTAAAATTCCGCGACCTCAAAAGACGAATGGGATTCATCGCAGACAAGCTGTCAAATTCCCAGCATAAACGTCAGCTTTACCAAAAACAGAGAACTAGTAACGAAATGCCAATAATTGCTCTTGTAGGGTATACAAGTTCAGGAAAAACCACTCTATTTAATTTACTCACACATGAAAACAAAGAAACGTCAGATAGTTTGTTCACTACCCTCTCAACAACTACAAGGTCTTTTATTATTGATAGTCAGAAGCTTCTTCTAACGGATACTGTCGGGTTTATCAGCAGACTGCCAACTTACATGATCGAGGCTTTTAAATCTACTTTAGAAGAATCTCTAATGGCCGATATTATTCTATTGTTAATAGACTCTTCCCAATCTGTTAATGAAATAAGAATAAAGTACTCAAGTTGTTGGCAGACCTTAGACGAGCTCAGAGTAGACAGGGAGAAGGTTTTTGTAATTTTTACAAAGTGTGACAATGCAGAACAAATGCGAATCCAAGAAATAGCCACAGATCTGGGCATGTTAAATCCTATAGCCACATCAGCCAAAACGGGCTATGGAATCCATAAACTGAAAAACTTAATTGCACAACGCATATTGCTAAAAACTTCAGGCAAAAAGATCAAAATACCTGCATAGTATAATTTCGTTCGAAATTGGAGAACTTAGATTCCAATAGCGAATATGTTATGAAATGGTTTGCTTCCCAGTTAGTATTTGATACTTTACCATCAAGAAGGTATTACAATATACACAATAGAATGCGCCGTTGCTCTTCTCACTGATTACCCGAGGTTTTTGAATCGCCTCATGATTCTGTTCCTGTATAGGGACTGTTATACGGTCGTTTTAATCTATCTCTTAGTTACAACCTCCCTTGTATTCTTAGTTACTATCTCCTAGTACCAAGTCAAAATCCCGATTTAGGGTCCAACCATCGAAAAAGTTTTGTGAGGATGGATGCGGACAGCTTATGAGCTATGGTAATTGAACATTTTGTTACTCATACAGATCATTTTACTACAAGCACAGGACATGTCGCATAGCGTACAACTCCTGTAACTACACTTCCTAGTAGCATTTTCTTGAGGCCAGCCATTCCGCTCGAACCAATGACTATCAAATCTCCTTTTTGTTCTTCAGCATAGTTTACTATGGCACCATCAATAGACATATGAGTTTCAATGATATTTGTTTTACAAATAATATTCTTATTTTGAGCATCTTTTTTTATTTTGTCAAATAGCTCTTCTGCTTTGATTCTTTCGCTTTTATGCCATTCTTCAGGCTTTCCTGAGTGACCCAAACCAACCGCGGTATGTATTACTGTTAATATGGTCAACTGGGAACTATCGCGACTAGCTAAAGATACTGCAAAATCAGCAGCACTTAGAGATGATTCAGAGCCATCTACAGTCACTATTATATTAGAAAATCTCGTCTTTTCTTCATTCAACTTATATTTCGACTTTATATTTTTAAACTTAAAAATGTTATATCGGCCAGTATCGACCAAATCCTATTCCCCATCGATAGCATTCTTAAATTTATCAGAAGCCGCATTGAACCTACCCATTACTTGCAAGTTAAAATCTTCATCTTTTTCATTGTCTACTGCTTTTATGATTTCAGAGCGTAAACTGATTGCATTGTCAATATTTGTCTCGTATTGTTCTATCAAATCCTTTAGTATGTCTCGTCCTTTCTCTGTTGACAACTCAGTCAATAAAGTTGATCTGTATATATAAATCGAGTTCAAGCATTGTTAAGAATTTAGTCCTTTCGTTTTTAGTCATTCATAGCCATCTACATATCTTGGCTCCAAAGTCAAGACCACCTCTGAATTTCTCGGAACAGTTACTTATGTTAGATTTGGTCAGCGAGTCATCATATTGGGCCATCTTTCTAATTACGTTTTCCGCCGCAGTCGACAAAGTAGGAAAGACGAGGGCAGGATTAATTTTTCCCTCGGTAGACAAAAAGTTCCAGATATGATGCCTTTTCGCAATATAATGACAAACGAATGGTTCGATACCTCTTCAGTCATTGGTGACTACAGAACGGAACTTCTAAGCAAACATGGAGAACTTTTTCAATTTGAAGTAGATGCCTTATGCTTTTCATCATAATGCTGTTTGTACTCTAACTCTGTATTGAACATGATATTACACTTACTGCACATTATGGGTTCATTTGTTTGTTCTCCCACGCTTACTCCTTGGTCCATTCCTGTATTTGCACTCTTGTATCTACAATACTCGTTATCGCATTCATAGAATTCAACGATGCCATCTTCTTCAGCGACCTTACTGATGGGTCTCATATGACCTTCAGAGCATTGAGGACAGAGTCTCAAATTCTCAGCCATTTACTTCCTTATTTGATCTATCTATTTGCGCACTAATGAACTCTACTTTTGGATCGCATAACACATTTGAGGACCTTGATAGGACATACTATCGATTTAGACCTGTTAGGGGACATTAGCTATTGAAATATCTATTACGCTCCAACCATACACCTTCATGAATATACGAATCAAATAATTTCAATGAAATGGAAAATCTACGATGAAATGTCTGAAAGTATTAATCGCGATCCTGTACAATTTATCATTTTAAATTAATCTTCTTAATGCATCAAAGACGGTATTGAGGGATGTTGACTTTGTGGTGTGTTCTGTAGTTAACTGGTTCTGCCTTTGCTATATTGAGTTGCTTGGTTGCTCGTACCATCAGAACTATCCTACAAAACGGATTCATTCTATGCCTTTCTAACAGACAGACCATCAGGGATAGGCGTCAGCTTTTTCCGTAAGAAAAATGCAAGTACTATAGGTACCAAAGAAGTCAAAGCTATAGTAAGAAATATGAGGCTGTAGGATTCAGGGGAAGGAAATGAACCAATTATGTCTTTCTTGATGACTTGATGTGATTGCATATAAATACCTGCAACAGCAGGTCCTATCGAGCCCCCAATCAAATTAAAAAGAACAGTCATTCCAAGAGATATTCCACTAAACTGTCTCGGTGTAGATTGTAGGACAATATCAAAACCTCCAACCTGCATTAGCGATAATCCAGCAGCGATTATAGAAAGATTTGTTGCCACTAAAAATTCTGTTGAGTGAAACACAAACAGACTAAAAAATCCAATACTGCTGACTATGCTTCCAATAAGGGTTGGTTTCACATTGCCTAGCTTAGAGACAATAAAACCAGAAGATGGCGCAAATAACAAAAATACAATCATGAATGGAAGTTGGATATCCGCACTTGTTATAGCGCTTCCCCCAAATCCTAAGGGTTGTGGACTCCTTACTAAAACAGGTATAGTTTGAAAGACTGTAAACATACTGAGAAAAGCAATCACTAGAATGATGTTTGCAGAAAGAATCATCTTATTTGTCATTAATTGTAAATTTACTAGAGGGGATTCTGATCTCCTCTCTATGAACACAAAAAGTACCAATGAAATAGCTCCAACAGATAAAAATACTGGGACTAGAGGAGATCCCGTAACGTTTGCCGACTCTGAATATGAGAGCACCAGCAGAAATGAAGTTATCGTAACAGCAAGAGTTATTGTACCTTTTATATCTATAGCTCTAATATCACTCCTTCCGTAACGTTTTTCTAATTTATTAAGGGACGATTCAATAACGATATCCGTTTTTGGTAATGGCGTCATGATGTCGTGATCATGATTGTCAGAAATGTATCGTTTAATTATAAACCACAAGCCAATCGCAACAAATATAATTGAAAAAAATGTAGTACGCCATCCAAAATTCTCAATTATATTTGCACCTATAGCTAAACCTACGACAGAACCAGCTGCAAACATCGAGCTAAATATCCCTACACCTATGGCAAGCTTCTGTTCTGGAAGTTGATCCCTTATTATGCCAAATGCTATGGGGAACATCGAGATACCAATTCCTTGAATTACTCTAGCGATTACCAGAAATGTAATATCGGGTGAAAATCCTCCCAGGCTAATTCCAAAGATATAGATTATCATTATCGTTATTACCATCTTTTTCCTGCCATAGATATCGGATAACTTTCCGGCAATGGGTGTTGCAACAGCACCTGAGATAAGATATGATGAAAGAATCCACGAGGAGGTATCATACGGGATATCAAATTCTTTAATGATGTCAGGAATCGCGGGAAGCAACATCGTTTCGCCGTACATTGTAATTAGTAGAGTGGAACCCAAAATTCCAAGTGTCATCCAAGCTGTCCTGGATATCTTTTGATGAGAAAGTGGTGGTGGGGTCAAGATATTGTTACCATTTTAAAAATATATGATAACAAACTCATAGTGATCAATTCTACCAGCAGCCTCAATTGCTACTCCTTTCGATACTTGAAACAGCTATTTCCCCTAATTTTACCTCCGAGTCATGTGAAATCAAGTGAAAACCTTTTCTGGTCATCTTGTGGCGCAGTATGTTGAGCCATGGTAACACAGGTAGAAGATGGAAAGGTAAGTCCCAAAATAACATTAGTAATGATAGGAGAATTCATTAGTATCTAAGGACAATGAATATTGGTGCATATATGAATTGATTGGAATCAGTGAATTAAAGTGCCTTTCATAGAGTCACCATATCATACCACAGTCTTCTTGTACGCATACGATTGGTTAGGCGATAAAAAACAACAGGAATTATGCCTATCCACTATTTTGAAGTAAGCTTTAAGATTGTAGACAATATATTGCATTGAGCTATCGGTCCGAATCATCTTGGAGCATTTTTTTAACACAACCTTCTCTCTATCAATCTCAATATGACATCACTTTTGCATAATCTTGTATAACATAAAATTATTCTACTTTGTTATGTTATGTCATTAGTTGAATTTCCGGATCTGATCTTTGTACATTTCCACTATTTCTTCTACTGTTGTTGCGTCCTCTGGACTCTTATCGTCCCTTGTCTTTCCAGTAAACTTGGGAAATCTGAGTGCCAATCCATAACCTTTTCTAATAGAATTCATAGCAGCGCTATACGCAGAACTAACAGTTATTTCTGAAGCTATGACTTCAATCACTATGCTAGGTTCAAACCATACATCCATATTTTGTGCTATGGTATCCACTCTAGGATGCACATGCTCAATTTTATGTTTTTCTAACTTCTTATAAAAGTCTTCAAGGTGAATGTCTGTAAAGCCTGCTCCGACTTTAGAAATACTTCTAAATATATCTGCTTCATGATCGTAACATGCTAAGAGTAATGCTCCATATTTCCCCACTCTTCTTCCTCTACCATGAAGCGCACCTACTATGACTAAATCTAAGGTATCTGCAAGCTCACTTCTATATTCGCGTTTTAATTTGGTCCATAAATATCCTCTTGAACCAGCTTTGTATATGCTGCCTAGCTGTTTTAGTACTAGACCTTCACATCCACTCTCTATTGCAGAACTCATATACTTCTCTATTTCTTCTGAACTTTTTACAAGTGTCTGGGGTATCAGTTGAATCATACTAGTATTATAATTATTTTCAAGTATGTCTCTGTTACTATTGTTCGAACTATTATGTTTATTCTTATTTATCTTCTTATTCACTTCATCACTTGTCTTTGTTGCTACCTGCTGCAGAATTCTTTCCAAAATCTTTCTCCTTTGGTTATAGGGTAATGAGGTCTTATCATCTCCATCTAAGTACAAAACATCAAAAATGTTCAGTCTTACAGGATATTGCTCTATTGTTTTATCTATTTCATGTTTCCTTCTTCTATGCATCAGCTCTTGAAACGGACGTAATTCCAAAGTTTGGGGGTCGATTGCTACTACTTCACTCTCAAAGATTGCTTCCTTTGCTACTTTTTTAAGGGAGCTTACAATAGCGTTAATGACATCTGGATATTGATGAGTGATGTTTTCAAGTCGTCTTGAGAATAGTTCTACCTTACTACTGCTGTTGCCCCCATCTCGAATATTATTATCCACATCGTATAGTTCCTTTCCTAAATGAACTTGAATTCTTTCACCATCCAATTTGTATTCTGCAGCTGCTACGCCACCTTCCATTCGACTGAGAGCTTCATGAGCTGTTCTTACCCTTTCTGCTAGCATCGGTCTGATAGGTTTGAATAAAGTTATTTGAATGGCCTTTACAGCTTCAATACCTTTAGTTGCGACAACTTTTGCCACAGTTCCTAGGTCACTGCATACATTATATGCATCCTCCAAAATCTTTCGATTTGATTTATTGCCTGTGAATGATATTGCTAATGCGTCCATTACTGTGTAATCTGCGATACCTAATCTCAAAGTCCCCATAACAAATTTTATTATATAACGAGCTTCTCTAGATGTTGAGTGATTTAGGAGTTCAACAATATAATTGACTTTTAACTCCTGAGAGCCTGCCCCAGAAGTTCTTGCTATCACTTCCAATGTGGAATAGATGTGCTCCACTGTAAATCTTGTTGTTTTTTTATTCTCTTTTGACGATATTATTTTTCTAGCGGCATCGCCTAAATCTCCAGTCTGTCTATATGCCTCCTCTATTGATGATATGTCTACACTTAGGGCACAAGAAAGTGCTCTTATTATCATCTTCTCAGCTATACCCAGTTCTATTCCTTCGTAGTCTGGACGTAGCTTACCCTGAATAAGATATATAACCTTATCAATTATAGTTGAAGGTGTATTGTGGATTAATGACACAAGATAATCTGTAAGAGCTAATCGACTTTTCGTTGCTTCCATCAATTCAAATGTATCTACCAATTCTGAAAGATTCAATATTGATCTGATCTAGCATATACTATAAAATGCATATGTCATAACTCATCGATCAACACACAAATACCACTATGACTATTTATCGTAGGACTTAATTACACATTCAATGTATTCATCAAATCGTTTGGTTTAAGTCTGGTATTGCTACATAGGGAAAATATATAGCAATGAGCAAGAATTCTGAAGCTGCCAAAATCCTTCGTGAAATAGCTTTTATCTTGCAGACGGAAGAAGAAAAAGAAAGTGAACCAAATGCAATTTTTAAAGTTAGATCTTATAATCGAGCAGCAGACGAAATACAAAATTTGTCTTTTGATATAGGCGACATTTATAAAAGAGACAAGCTAAATGGATTACTAAAAATACCTTCGATTGGAAAGGCTATTGCATCAAAACTCGAAGAATATATCACAACTGGTAAGATTCATTATTATGAAGAATTGAAGAAGAAGATGCCGGTAGACGTAAGTCAGTTTTTTGGTTTAGAGGGAATAGGTCCAAAAACAATAAAAACCCTTTATAGTCATCTGGGAATTAAAAATATATCCGATTTAGAAAAGGCAGCAACCGAGGGCAAAATTAGGAGTATTCCTGGGTTTTCCAAAAAAAAGGAAGAATTAATTCTAAAGAAGCTACAGTTCTTTAAAAAAGGCGGCGGGAGACTACTAATTGGCGAAGTCTTTCCATTGGTAAAGCGAATAGAGGAACGACTTTCAAAATTTAGGGGAGTAAAGCAAGCGGTGGCTGTTGGTTCGTTTAGACGAATGAAAGAGACTATAGGAGATATTGATTACGTGGTGTCCGTAGTATCAGAAAAAGAAGGAGATAAAATAATTGATTATTTTGTAAATATGCCAGAAGTTAAAGAGGTAAGTGGCAGAGGCTCAGCTAAAGCATTTGTCAAATTAAACATTGGGATTGATGCTGATTTGCTAGTTGTACCTGCAGAGAGTTTTGGTGCAGCCTTGCAATATTTTACAGGTAGCAAAGAACATGGAGTATCTATTAGAAAAATAGCTATATCTAAAGGACTTCGTCTAAATGAGTGGGGCGTTTTTGATGAACAAAATAACAGAATAGCTGGTTCTACTGAAGAGGGAGTATATCAATTATTGGGCCTAGACTGGATACCTCCGGAGATGCGAGAAAATAGAGGAGAGATAGAACTTGCAAAAATAGGGAAAAAAGAAGAAAATGCAAGACTCTCACAATTAATAGGGTACGATGATTTGAAAGGTGATTTACAGGTTCATAGCGACAGCACAGATGGAACGATGTCTATAGAAGAAATGGCTCTATATGCAAGAGACAAGTTTGGATTGAATTATATTGCAATCTCAGATCATACGAAAAGTCTGAGACTTACTAACGGACTGGATGAACAGCAACTAATAAATCAAGCACACAGAATTGAAGAGATAAATGATGAAATTAACAAAAGTAGTAACAAGAATAAGAATTTCCGCATTCTATCTTCCGCAGAAGTAAATATTCTAAAAGATGGATCACTTGATATTTCAGATAATGTATTGGACAAACTAGACATCGTAGGCGCTGCAATTCATTCTAATTTTGCCTTACCCATCGAAGTACAGACCGAGAGACTCATAAATGCAGCTCAAAATTCTAGTGTTGACATTATATTCCATCCGACAGGCAGAATTATTAACCGAAGAGAAGGATACCCTGTCAACATATCCAAGTTGATTGAAGTGGCAAAAGATTCAAACACAATTCTTGAAATTGACGCACACTATGACCGGCTTGATTTAAAGGATGAATACATAAGAATGGCAATTGAAAATGAAGTTAAATTGGTAATTGATTCTGATGCCCATCATCCTTCACATTATGCTTTCCTGCAATTTGGAATTGGACAAGCTAGAAGAGGATGGGCTACGAAGTCGGATATATTGAATACATTGTCAGCCAAAGAATTGCTTAGTAGCCTCAAGTAATAGTTATGTGAATAGATATATGACTACTTCGCCTTTAATTCTAAATTCTTTACCGATGCAACTAATTTCCTCGATCATGTAAATAACTAAAAACAAGGTCTACCATGGTTGTCAAAGGAAACGAAATAATGATACTAATTACAAGATTCTTATCGGCTGTTAATGGGAAACTCAATTTTGAATGAAATATCAGATTCTAGTAATATTCTGTAAAGGGTTTAAGGTCTTTCGATACAATCCATAATTATGATGGCAATATTCCCTTCTATCAGCTAAACTTTGAGTCTCAAAATTCCAATCTGTTCGGAATCATCTGGCCAATGATTGTGTTATCTATAAGGAATTTTACCGCATTTATCTTCTTTACTGGTTTCGTAGTTCCGACAAACATTAGTTGTAGAATCTTTGTTCCTAAGATACAGCTGATATGCCCGCACAATTAATAATCTAATTGGACGCTATTAACTTGATCACAACAGCCTCTAAAAATAAGTTTAGTATTCGTAACTATTTCATAGTACCTTCTAGCCACCTCGCTGCAACATTACCAACTTCTTCAATTTTACCTTCTTCCTCAAACAAATGTGATGCACCTTCAATAACTTCTAATTCCTTGACTTTAACGTTGGTTAATTGATCTATTGTCTTTTTGTTAATTTCTATCACTTCTTTATCATTACCACCAACTATAAACAAACATGGGCTTGTTATATCTCCCAGTATTTCCTTATCTGCCATATCAGTTCTTCCACCACGTGACACAACTGTTCTAACATCACGGAAGCTTGATGCAGCATATAGAGCAGCGGCGGCTCCCGTAGATGCACCGAAATAACCAATTTTCAGATTTTTTGTATCATTATTATTCTGAACCCATTGAGTAACAGCATCAAGTCTTTCTGTTAGTAATTTTATGTTGAATTTATTCAAAGTAACACCGGGTAACTCATGAATTATCCGTAGTGTTCTAATGTCGCTTTCCTGTTCTTCTTTAGTTAATAGATCAAATAGCAATGTGCCAAGACCATTATCATTAAGAATCTTTGCAACTATCTGATTCCTTGAGCTTGTTGCACCGCTGTCACTACCATGAGCAAATATGACGATGGAGATTGAGTCGTTGGGAATAGATAGGATTGCTTCAAGTGATACAAAAGCATTGATTTGAATTACTTGCAAATTCTTCATAATTTTTAATGACCATGGATAAAGAAATATTTTAATCAAACAACTTAAAACATCAATGCCTCTGTTATATGGAAAATTCTAAACTAATAGGAGTCAAAGTTTACGTCTTCTTAATCAAGCTCCGATATTTCTCCTCGTTCTTCTTAACATCTTCTTCAAATTCTGCAGCAGTTATTCCATGCTCTTCCAAAGCATGTTTCTTTGCATTGTCAAATAGTTCTTGTTCCGTTTCCCCAGAGATTGTATGCGAACACGTTGGATCTCCGGCATCTTTACAGTTTATTGATAATGTCATCGGGAGTAGTTTATTGTGATCTTGTATTTAAGATTCTCTGGCACTACTGGGTTGGTCAACACTAGATGCTCATAAGGATCACAGTTCTAAAATTCAAAGCTCAAGAGTTCGCTAACTTTGTCTGCCCACACCCGTGTAGGTTTGCGCTGACTGGGGATATACATCTGTTACATCTGAAAAGTCACTGAACTACATTCTAAAAATTCTAAATCTATAGTGGCTCATTAAAAAAATGCATGTATGTATCTTATGTAGAAATTACAGTAACTAGAATAAAAAGGCATTTGATTGATATCCTTTAATTTTTTAAAGAGACTTCAAGATAATCGGCGGCAAAAAGTTTGTTCATGCTCAATAACTTGTAAGATTACGATTTTTCGAATGGTTTGTATCTCACTAGAATTGAACATATATCACTTGGGAATATTAGAAAACTTTAACTCGAAGCACGAGTCGATCTTCACTATGAATGTTGCGCTAGATGTTTTTTTCCCAATCCGACCTTCCGTAATAATCACCATGGTTACCTTTAGTTTACTGTCTTTATTGATAGTTTTGTCAAACAACAATGAGTCTATTTTTGCACAACAAGGTCAGGCCCATAACTCCAGTAGCTCGGATCGCTCGGACGATTTTAATGCCAATAGTTCAATTTTGAAACACCCAAATGAATCGTTTAACGCAGAAGGAACCATTGATACAGTCATATTTGACCATGTCTTACCGAATCAAGGAACAATTAAGAACGATAGCCAACAAAATCTAAATGTCAATTTATCAGCAAAATATGTCTTAGGGGGGAAATGGAGGCTTGATGTCGCGAATGAAACTGTAACTTATTTTAAGTCGAATATGACTATGATAACTACTGAAGGTCAGCAACAGCATTTTCATTTGATTGTATATAAACCTCAGAAACCTTCGCCACTAGGAATTTCTATGTTGACTTCAAACACCGATAAGGGAGGGAATTTTTACTTTAATTCAGAAAATAATACATTATCTTTCTCAGGCTCTGCTGACGTTACTACAAATAGTGGACTGGAATGGAAAGGAATACCCATTACTGTCTCAATGCACGGCAACAACGTATTGAAAATTTACTTGGATAAAATTGCAACTCATAATCACTTCTTTGGGAAGCCTATATATGGTATAGTTGATTCTATCGAACCCATGTGAATATCTGCAGATACTTCCGGAAAATAGGTTGAATCTAACCATCCTATTCGGATCTATATGTAAAGCATCTTAAGGGACCCGAATTGATATTATATATAAGTAAAATATTCTTAATTAAAGTCATAACCTAGTTATAATTTGGTAATATTACCTGTTAATTAGAACAATAATAAATAGCTTAGGCCAAATGACTTGGACACATTCAGTAGTGATCCTAACGAGCAACTCACGATTAAAGACATAGGAGATGAGTGGAGCACTCAATTTTCCTTACGCCCCTTTTTCAGTTTAACTAAACTTGTTTTAAAATCAATCACACTTTTTACATACATAAACGCGATTATGATCAGAGCTATTGTAACGCTAGGTGCAACAATTTGACTGTAAGGTAATCCTTCAAACGAAGTTTTTTCAGCAATGCCTTTACCTGATTCTACGCTGCCTACCTGCGGTATTCCGGATACGACTGTACTCTTAATCACTCCAAGTGCGTTACCTTTCTGTTCTGCAAACCAGACATTACCTTCTGAATCTGACGTGAGCCATTGAACAAATGGGGATTGTCCTGGTAATGTTACTTCTCTAACTTTACCAGTTTGTTGGTCTATTACGGCTATCTTGTTAATTGTGTGTTCAGCTACCCATAGATTACGATACTTGTCTAATGTCATGCCAAACGGAAGTCCATTGGGGTCTAGAGGCCCATAATGGTTAAAGGCGTGTGTAAGCGGATTGAACTTCGAGACCCTGTTGCCTTCATGTTGGGAGATGTAAATGCTGCCACTGACTTGGTCTACAAGCAAGGCGGTGGGACTCCTCAATGTTTCATTTATTCCACGGGGCACAAATTCTGTTAATGTGTAGTTTTTACTAGGATCAATCATTACAAGCTTTCCCTTTTCATCTGCGACCCAAATTATATCTGATACAGAATCTATGGCAATGGCGATTGGGCTTGCATCTTTACTTTGTAAGTGAAATTTGGATGTAAAGTTTCCTTTACTTGGATCAAATCTCAATATTTCGTTTGTTGCAGGGGATGTGATCCATACTTTGTTAGCGATGTCAATTGCAACCGCCGAAGGAATAACTCTGTTTGGTAATCCGTACAATTTGTTGCTACTGGTTGAAGGGTCATAACTACCTAGATGTCTTGTTAATGGGTCAATATACCAGATCCTTCCGTTACTGTCCTGCGCAGCCACCGTAATAATACTAGTTCCATCTATCTTATGTTCGATATATTTGTTGGAGTCTAATCTGAATTCGAGTATTCGTCCACTATCAATTGTAGTGTCTCCGACCCAGATGGCATTCCTATTACTATCGTAAATCGGATATAGTGGTTGACTATTATTACCTGGTATCTCGAACCTGTTCGCATTGAACTGCAACTGATCGAGCTTTGGTTTTACGACAATATTTTCAAACGTAGCGACTACTCGAGGGACATTAGACTTATTCGGGACACCTTCTATTTGTATGTACCATACACCAGGAATCCCAAATGCTGCTTTCACAAAGAAGACGCCTTTTGATACTTGTTGAAGCTCAACATCAATAGGCCCAATAGACTTCTCAATCTCTGTATACTTCATTTCTGCTAGTTTCATATCTATGGGATTGTTTTTTGAATCAACAAATGAAATGGAGAAATTGTTACTCCCTACGGCAAATGGAGTTATAGAGAGGACCACTCGTGTATCATTGTCAATAAAGTCAGTTGCTTTAAAGCTCTCGACCCCGGTCACATAGGATGTCACACCGCTGGAGGACTCTTGTTGTCGAAATTGATTCTGAAATTCACTTTGAGGCAATCCTGTGTTTACAAGAAATGCAACCGACGCTAAAAGAATAATCCCGACAACGCTTTCTATTTTTGTGCTCCTAGAAAATCTAGAAACTATGTCACGACTTTTTCCAGTAGGTTTGTTTTGTCTCTTACCTGGAGGAGGATCGAAATCCGGACTAGTCTTTGATCCTTTATGACCTTCTGCCACAGTTATCGGCAAGGATGTATACTTCATAGAGTCCCTGTAAATTATTAATTGATTATATGCCCCCAGCGCCAACATTATTGTAGCTAAAGTAAGCTTTACTATTATGGTCTTACCATAGAGCGAAGATATTAGCAGGTCAATACGGTTTTCAAGAATGTATAGTAGGAAAGGACCGGTTATTACGATAAAGCCAAGCACAACTATCACAGAGGTTGAAAATCTTGGGATAAGTATTGTGAGAAATGCAATTTTTGTGTATTCGTTGAGAGAATGTTCGCCTTTGAGTTTAGGAATGAGAACAAACGCCAAGTAGATAATGCCCCCAATCCATATTGATGCCGTCAGGTTGTGCACAAAATCAATAGCTATAGACGAAAACTGGTTATTAGCAGCGCCATGACCGATCAGACTAGTTGTAAGAAGTAAGGTAACACCCAGTGAAATTATTCCTGTCATTTCTCCTTTGGATAAAACCGTCCTGAATTTTCTGAACCTACGAAATTCAAACAAGGATACTCCCAAGAGTGTAAGTGATAAAAAGATCCTTGCAACCAACACCATGCCAAATCTAGTAGTAAGAACATCTAACAAAGTAGCAGATATTGCGAATGCTTGAAACACGACTATAGCGAAATCTGACACGACTAAAATTATAGATCCTAGTAGGAACAAGGAAACCAACCTTTTGTCAATATCCTTTCTAGTTTCCAAAATGATATCTGAAAGCCATTGTATCTTTGAAAAGGGCCTCCATAGCCAAAGCACACTGAATGCGCCACCCACTATGATGACCTGTCCTACAAGGGTAGGAAATCTTGCAATTGCTTCAGGTACATATATGATAGATGATTCCGAATTAGTGCTTGACAAGTTCGAAGGAATCGCGGCCTGGCCAACAGCAAATACAAAAGCACTTTTTGTAACATGGCCATCAGTTTGTGACAGTACATTTGTAGACACGGTGTACACTCCGTCCTCTAGCCGTGGTAGTGTAACACTTAGTGAGGACTGGTCTCCATCAATGTGGTGGATATCTTTGTTATCCACTTCTTTCCCATTGGGATCAAGAACTTTTACTTGGCTATATTTGATATCGACTGGTTCACTAAAGAAGGCTTCTATCTTTCCAGGGGGAGAAGATAATGATTGAGAAGCCCCCGGATTACTATTTGTAAGAAACGCATGGCCATATGATTTCTCCATCGTACCACAGATAAGAAATGAAGCAATTGCCAATACGACTACTGTTAGAAGTAGATTCCTATGTCGCTGCTTTATAAAATAGTTAACTCTAACAGACAAATAGCATTTGGTATACACACGCATAGTGTATTTTATTATTTCCCTCATAACTGGTACAGTCGTCGAATATTGGGGGAAAGATTTAAGCGTCGAATATGATAGATGATACTTAAAATTGAAGTCTATTCGTTTCATATTGGTTATCTTTTTGTTGTCGTCATTCACAATCGCATTTTTGCTTTATTACAGTTACATACCCACCTATGGTCATTTAACCAAAAAGTTTGGAAACGTTACTATTCTCGTCGGCTGGGTAAATGAGCCTGCTCTTGTAGGCGATTTAAATAACGTATTGATAGAAATCCAAAAGGGGTCGGGAAAAGGTATATCTCCAGTGTTGAATGCATTCTCCAATTTATCAGCTTCAGTAAAATATGGGACATTAACAAAGAATCTAGATCTTCTGCCTTCAGAAACGACTGATGGTTCATATGAAGGCAAGTTAATTCCTACGCGAATTGGTGCATATTCCATAGTTCTTAAGGGCGATGTTCAGGGACAGAAAATCAATGGAGAAATTCAGCTCGATGCAGTGGAAGGTAAGCAAGGAATTTCATTCCCAGATACCTCACCTGCTGACGCTAACACTAACAATGCTCTAGTTTCAAAAGTTGAGGGAACTCTAAGTCAATTGTCCAATGAACTACAGGATGCGCAAGACAATATTGGACAACTTGGAAAGAATCTTCAAAATGTACAAAACTCAATTAATTCTATAAATCAGAGCGCAGATCGAACATACATGATCAGTGTGACTGCCATCGGAGTGGGATTGGCGGGTATAATAATTGCCGGCTTTTCATTATCACGCAAGACAAAAATATAGTTCTTGAGCTATTCTGAACAAATCGGTATTTTCAGTTATTCAGATTCTGGTGTGAACAAGGACGATCATAATGGAGGGATGATTGCAGTGAGCAGCATTAACAAACTTACTCACTGTTATGACAATTTGTCTGTAAGGCGGCCAATAAGATACGCGACCTGAATAGACAATACTCTTGAATAGGAGTAATGACAGTCCTAATTAATTAATTTCCGAAATTAAAGTATCTCACACCAACATTGCCATTCAGTTAAGCTCGTAGGGTCTTTTACTGAGTCGGGAGAATATGAGTGATATTTTGCCAGTAAAGTATATGCACGGTGACTCAGATACAGCCATTGGCGTTGACTATGGGATCTAGCGAGAGATTGGAAGATGTCGAAAAAATATGCATCAAATGCGGAAGAAAGAATTCCGAACATCCCGCTACGGGACGTTTCAACACCATAGTTTTGTACGGTCCGGAATGCGCTTGGAATCCTGACGATGAATTTAGAGACTTTGTAATGAACTCTTTGAAGAGCTCTGGATATAATTTAAACGATTTTGGATATGATTAAATAGTAATTAGAGACTCTTCAGGTTCTTAAAGAAAGTCTTAAAATTTTTTTGAAAAGAATATAGAAGCCTGTTGACTTTTCATCTTGTTTCCTTCCTAAGATAACTCTCGCATTAGCCTTGATGAAATTCCTTATTATCTAGGATTTACCCAAACCATTTCTATTTCAGGGTAATGTAAAACATTGTGTAGTGGACAAATCGAATCTTTTTTTCAGAAATACTATCTGTGAATAGAATCTCGTCATCATATTTCTTTGCTGAAAGGGGGATAACATACCAGTTAGAATTGGTTATTGAAATTATCAAATTAGATCTTGTTTTTTCGTCTCAAATAAATTGCAATGGCCAAAATTACTACGGATGCTGGAATGACATAGTATGTTATTAATTCATCGAATGGTATTATCTGATTCGGATTGCCAGCAGACAAATCAAAATCTACAGAAAGAGGATTGTCTCCATAGATCGGGTCGCCGTTTATCCTAGTTTGAAGAGTTACGACGTAGTCACCTATCTTCTTGAAACTAAAGGGAAAGGTGAGGTCACTAAATTCATAAAATTTGAATGGAAAGACCTTGACCACATTGCCCGAATTTTTCTCTCTGATTATCAGGGAAGCAAAGATATTGTTTACATTTTGATTATCCTTATCAAGGACACTGAAATTAAGTAGCGTAGAATTGTCTCCAGCTAGGGGAACAGAAGGGGCTGGTTGAAAAACTATCTGATAACCATTCACGGTTTTTGTAGCACCAAAAAAGTGAGCGTGAGCCGGCGCATAAAGACTAAAAAGTAACGCTTTGTCCTCTCCAATCTGCAGAAATATTGCCAAAACTAGAACCACAATGATAAGATCTGATAATCTTACTCTTCCTTTAATTCTTAACAATTCGCCCAGCAATATGAGTTTAATAATACTAGGTAAAATACATGCTGACTCATCATGTACAATTGCCGTCATACTATTAATAATACGTAATTTTATTTCCTTGTTCATATTGATGTCAGCTCTCATTCGCATTTGTCTAGCATTGAATTATTCTACGATGACCAGCTCAGCGACGAGTGGAATTCGGAAAATGATAGTGGAATAGGGTAGACTTAAGGTTCATTTTTTAAATTCTATCGGAAGAAAGTGTAAATGTAACTTAAGTTAATAAATATGCTTTTTCCGTTGACCATGCTTTCAAATAAAATACTGAAAAGTTGCTATAGTAGGCAGTATCCACCAATCAGAGTAAGTAAATTTGGTTATGTTCTGGATCAATATTATTATTTTTGTTCACTAATATAGTGGACCTGACATAAATTGTTACTTGACGAATATAACAAATTTCATCAACCAATTATCTCTCTCTGTTCCATTGTTGTTTGAGATTTCAAAAAGGGAATTATCCTTAGGCACATAGTGAATTATCGTTTCGTTTTCATTTGTAAAATAATCCTTGAATGCTCAATGTTGAGTCCTAAACATAACTACTGGAACTGGATACATGGGTTTGTAACTCTATAAACTGATTTCAGATCTGATGCTCAATACGTCCTTTTCAAGTCAACATGGAATATATCTCAGTCATGAGTTTTTAAAAATATCATATCCACATGTACGATAATCTCAACGTCTTATTTTAGTGAGTAGGTGTTATGGAGTTGAATTGAGTTACCTTTAAGTTAAGCTTCTCCCATTATTACCATGAATGAAAATTATTTTGAAAGAATACGGCCTGGCTTTGGGAGTGATTGCAATGGGGTTTCTTATTATGGGAAGTTCCGCTGTACTGTCTATAGGAAAAGCGAGCGCCTTCCCTCCGAGCATTTATGGTGAAGGTAAATTTCTGTTCGGTAACATAGGCAGCATTCAGAATGATAAGGATGGTAAGCCGGCATGGTTATTGTCCGGTCATTGGAAATCAAACTTAATTAACATGTCAGAAAATGACAATGCAAACTCGTCTGCATTCAGCGCCTCATTTGAGATGGTTATGTTAGACGGAAAGAACGCTCATACACATGCAATAACTAACTTTATGTTGAAAGGCAAATCAACAGAAGGCAATTCTACTCTGGTTTTCAATGGCACTTCTTCTGCAAGCTTGCGAAATGGTTTGGTACAAAATGTACCAACAACGATCAAATTCATGGGCAATAAAGTAGTGAGTATATGGGTAGACCCTTCAATGGTTGATAATCATTTCGGAAATACACCTATATACGGAACTATAATGAAACCAGATGCTGGATTCGATAGGGCAAATTCGAATTCTAATTCCTCGAGATAGTTGGAGGCAGGCTTTAGAGGTTACTTTTTCAAACATTGATTCATATGAATACATAAATACGACCGTTTTCTTTATCGAGTAGATATTCATGGATTCTAGGATTGTAACTTTTTTCGTTTTGGCTGTTGTCTTTTCATCATCAATGATTTTAAACGGAGCAATATCTGTTTATGGTGCTGATCAGTATTCATTTGTACGCAAGTGGGGTTCGTATGGGGCAGTAGCAGGGAAGTTCTCTCAACCGATCGAGATAGCTATAGATTCAAAAGGTTATCTATACGTAACCGATCTCACTGCTGTAACACACGATGTACAGAAGTTTACCAAGAATGGAACTTATGTTACTTCATGGGGCTTCCTTGGATTTGGGCCAGGAAGATTCACGAATCCAGCAGGACTGACTGTGGACTCCTCAGATCATGTGTACGTGACTGATAACGGAAATCCCGATAATGGAATACAAAAATTTACTGACAACGGTACATACATTACTGGATGGGGTACAGTCGGACTGCAGCCTGGAGCATTCATTAATCCATCTGGAATCGGCGTAGATTCATCTGGAAATGTCTATGTGAATGATTTTGGAGAGAATAATAGGGTGCAAAAGTTTGACAGCAATGGTGACTTTGTAATGCAATGGGGAACAGTGGGAAGAAATGATGGTCAATTTATGAACCCAACAGATATCTTGGTCGATCCCCAAGGTCTTGTATATGTCGTAGATAGTGGCAACGACAGGATTCAAAAGTTCGATGGCAATGGTAAATTCATTTCCAAATGGGGTGATTCAGGAAGAGGTGATGGACAATTTGATCGCCCTGGAGGTATTGCTATAGACTCTTCTGGTTTTATTTATGTAAGTGATATAGGTAACAATAGAGTTCAGAAATTTACAGCCGATGGTCAATTCGTAACGAAATGGGGAAGCTCAGGTAGTGGCGATGGACAATTTAACGGTCCCATGGGTTTAACAGTGGATCCTTCTGGATACGTATATGTAGTCGACATTGGTAACAAGCGAGTCCAAGTTTTCGCTCCTTCAAATCAAACTACTGTAAATCCATAAACTCGAAACTTCTGTAGTAAATTAGTAATAATTTAGAAATAATCTATACCTTTTTACTCGATCTGTACGTTTTCAATCAGTGCGCTTGAGATGAGGATTCAGAATTCTAAGCAGAAGAAATTAAATAGTCCGCGCTTATCGGTGAGCTACTTTCGAAGCGATTCATGCTTGAGGAATCAGATCAAAAATGAAAGATGGCTTAATAGTCGCGAAGCTGCACTAAAGTCATTTTCTACCTAAATAAATTATTTCTTCCTCACCGTACTTTTTGAAGATCTCGTCATATTTTGCAACTCTATCTTGAATAATCTTTCCTTGATTATCATACATCTTCACAAAATTAGCACGCATAGCCAAATTGCCTTTCGAATCAATGAATCTTATGCTATAACTAATTAAGCCATTCGTTCTTGTTTCGGTTACAAACCTAGCTTCTGCAACTTCCTCTAAATTTAGATGTATATGCCACGATTTGTCTTCGTGTCCGATTGTTGCCCATTGTTCTCGAATACGAAAGGGTAAATTCTTCTCCACCCTCGCCTCACAGATCCCGCTTCCACTATTGATTGAAAGAATAACATCGTCTTGTGAGAGTATGTCGTAAATCAACTTCTCTGTCATGGCATTCGTCATTCGCTTTTTCTTTAGTTGAAGTCGGTAATAAAATAATCGTACTCGAGTTCTAAGTCTTTTTGAGGAAGTTCATTTATTTAGCATCCACTGAAAGTTGTTGTCAGCTATCTGCTCTTGCACCATTTCTTTTTTCAAGTTCCACAAGGACTAATCTCATGGCGGGGCCAAATGGTTGGATATTCAATGAACCGAGAACAGATCAGAATCAAACAGGGACAATCTTTTACAATAAGATAGAAATGGTGCACTTATTGGTGCAAGGACAACACATTGCTTTTGTTAATCAGATATTGACATTGAAAGTCTTCAAGGAATTATCCGGGGCTAGAGAGGCTTTTGAAATTAATGTTGACTGCACCAGAAGTATTAGAGGAGGAACAGCCTCTCATAAACATTAGTATAGGTAAGTGAAATCTACAAATTCACAAATAGATAAATCTTTTAGTAATAGGAAATTACAAAATAGATATGGATTATGCCAAGTTGTGCAGGGAGATCTCTGACTTAGATCCAAAGATTCGATTTGCTGGTGTATGTGATGACACTGGCGAAATAAAGTATGGAGGCCAGCGAGATGGTGTAAATAATATACTTTCATCTGAAGAGACAAAAAAATCAAACCTTCAGGCCATGGCCAGATGGGGCTTACGTAATTCTTTATCTCCTAAGACAGGCAGAGGAAGGTATGCCATGGCCGAATATGAGAAGATAAAACGTATAACAATTCCACTAAGAAATGATCACCTCTTACTCGTCACAACGGAAGTCGAAGCAAATCACACAACGATTATAGAGAATATCCTGAAATTGGTAAACGGATAATACTCGGATAAAAGTCATGCAGACCGCCTACGTTCTAATCAGCTGTGATCCGGAAGATATCGAAGGAATAATTACTATGCTCAATACTATTTCTAATATTTCGGAGGCAAACAGGGTTGAAGGTCCTTATGATATTCTAGTTAAAATAAACGCTGAAAGTCCTGAAAAGCTAAAAGAAATCATATCAATTCAATTGCGAAAGATAGAAAGGATCAAGCACACACTTACGTTGACGGCAATTCAGAATTAGTCATCTTGAATGCGTATAGTTAGTACTTGAAAAAAACCTTAGTCAGACCATAGGCTGCTTGGTCCACTTTTCTAGTGCTCCTTATTTTGGGATAGTACTTCATTTTATGATAAAATTTAATTGATCTTGTTCGTAAGTTTGAACGAGTCTAGCCTCATCGTAATATACAGGATCAGTAGAACGTTTACTTCCACGCAATATTGAGTTATCAACTATTTTCGGAAAACTCATTACCACTGCACCACCTGCAAGTATTAGAGTTCCACCTAACATACCATTACCTCCTACAGGTATTAATCCTCCTGCTGCTGTCGAGAAGATAAAGAAGTATCATTAGTAAATACCCGGGACAGATTTTGTTTTTATTTTGTATTTTGTATAGTGTTTTGTACTCTAGCTCAATCTATGTGAAGACAGCAGGTATGACACAGAAAGACACGTCCTATGATCGCACAAATATCTCCCGGTTTTTATGGTGTGCCTTGAGCCATTATTTTGGAAGATTTGTGGTAAATCTTGACAATGTAACGGCATAACATGTGAAATAATAGATATGAAAACTTTATTACATTCAAAATGCAGTATATTTTATGAATTATCAAAACATTCATGCTCATATCATGAATCTTGACCAGAAAATTAGACTGGTCACAATTTGCGATTCGAATGGAAAAATTATGTTCTCAGATCATAGACCTGGAGTAATCAATTTGCTAAGTCCAGAAGAAAGTAAAAAGTCCCTTGAGATGGCAGTTAACGCATGGAAGACGCGTACGGAGCTTGCAGGCAAGATAGGAAAGGGCAAGTATGTTCTGGCAGAATATGAAAAAATAAAAAGAATTACAATGCCCTTGGGAAATGATCATCTCCTGTACATTACAGCAGAAGTAGAAGCGGACCATTCCAAAGTACTTGATGGCGTTAAGAGACTGGAATCGGAATTGAAATGAACCCAGGGCAGAGCTAGCTCAGTTCCTTCCACGGATGAACATCAAAGAAAAGTTAATGGAATAGAACTATGGTTTTCTAGGAGTGTATTTTTATTCAAAAAGTCGTTTGATATTTCTAGCAATTCCTTGCGACTTGATAGATATAGTATTGCGTAGCCCTGTTATCACTGTGTTACCACTAGAGAGAAGGGGCAAAATAATGCAGGTCAGGGTACTATCCATAGCTTTTGACTGTATGCGTTATACTAAAAAACGAATTTGGATTCCAAGGTCAATTTGCCTCATCAAAAAGAAATTCTTATTCAGTGATTCATGGAATCCGTATTTGAGAATTTTACCATTCTTCTTCAATGACTTATTCAACAAGGAGCCTACTTGATATGTCCTTCACTACCACAGATTTAATGTTTACAAATTCCTTGATACCAAATTCTGATAACTCTCTCCCTATTCCAGAATTCTTGATACCGCCAAAGGGCATCCTTGGGTCGGATCTAACCATTTCATTCACAGAAACGATGCCGCTTTGAATTCTTTTGGCAAGCCTTACTCCCTTCTCGATATTGTTTGTCCATATGCTTGCTCCTAGACCAAATTCAGAGTTATTGGCTTCTGTTATCGCTTCCTCTTCATTTTCAACAACTAAGATAGGAGCTACAGGTCCAAATACTTCCTCTTTCAGCACCCTCATATCATGATTTACTTTGGAAATCACTGTAGGTTCAAAAAAGAAACCTTTACTTTCGATTCGTCTTCCACCTAACAGAATTTCTGCTCCATGACTTCTTGCCTCCTGTACCTGTTCATCAATGGTAGTCCTTTGATTTTCTCTTACCAGTGGACCCACAGTTGTTCTATAATCCATCGGATCTCCTACTACTTCCGCTTTTGTCTCTTCAACAAAAAGGTCGGTGAATTTCTTGACAACCTCCTTTACAACTATGAATCGTTTCGCTGAAATGCAGCTCTGACCGGTGTTCAGTAGTCTGGACTGAGCTGCCATATGTGCAGTCTGATTTAGATCTGCATCTTCCAGGACAATAAATGGGTCACTGCCTCCAAGCTCCAGAACAAACTTCTTCAAGCCCCTGGTTGCAAGTTCTCCAACCCTTTTCCCTGTGCTTACACTTCCTGTAACAGAAACCGCATCAATGTCAGATTGGACGAGGGATTCTCCGGTTCGATAATCACCCAAAACGACTTGAAAAACATTTTCAGGAAAACCTGCATCCCTGAAAGCTTGTGCTATTTCAAGGGAGCTTCCTAAGCAGACACTGGAGTGTTTCAATATTGCAACGTTACCTGCAGTAACTACAGGGGCTGCAAATCTCATGACCTGCCAAAATGGAAAATTCCATGGCATAATACACGCTATTACTCCAAGAGGTTCAAAGGATACAAAGCTCTTACGAAACTCCGTAGGGACCAACTCATCTCTTAGAAAGGGTTCAGCATGTTCTGAATAATAGTCACATACCCAAGCACACTTTTCAATCTCTGCTATTGATTGCCTCAGAGGTTTTCCCATCTCTTCGGTGATTATCTTGGCATATTGTTCCTTATTTTTTCTCATTATCCTTCCAAGACTTCGCGTGTATGTTGCTCTCTCAGAAAGATCTATGTTTTTCCATTTACCGAACGCTCCTCTCGCATCTTGAGTTACGCGTTTAATCGCTTCAGTGTCCATAATATCATAAGATCTAATGGTTTCGGCAGTTGCGGGATTAATAGTTTCAATTTGATCTTTCATCTTAATTTCATATCATTTTAGCCCTATTTTTGTCCTTTCTTTTTGGATTTACGAGTCCTTTACGAATAAATATAATTATGATGCTTAAATCGCTACTATGCAAGACAAAAATATCTGGAAGCTACTTACAGGATAGTAATAGTTTGTTTGTCCCGCAATTAATGACTTCGTAAGGGGTTTAGGGTCGGAAATAATCAGCATCAACTACAATAGACATAAGAGCACTTTTTATGGCACCTGTCAAATCGTCCAGTCAATATTATATAACAACATGAACCGCTATAATGCCCTTTGATCTCAGGGATTGACTCGATTCCCCCATCCCATTTTTGACTTGATATGCCCATCTCGTTTAGCAATTTCATTTTCTGCGGTTGAGAAAATAACATGGTTGGACAAATACAAGTATCTATAGCCACCTCTAATAGGTCGATTTGGAGATTTGCTCGTAGATCTTACATATAATGATGTTAAAAAAAGGTAGATAGAAAAAAGATATTAATGAATAAAGATGAAGAAACCAACCTTTTCTAATGGTCCGTAACCAATAAGAAAAAGAGTTGCCCCATCTCATCGTCATTAATTCTTTCTATTTGACTATGACTTTTCCTACCATTGAAGGATGTATACTGCAGAAATATTCATACGTTCCAGGATTTTCGAATTTATGAGTAAAAGACTGTGCTTCGCCTAAGGTGCCTGAATCAAATTCCTGGCCAATGGATGGTCCCTCATCACTTCCAGATGTTACGGTATGGATATCATTATCACTATTTGTCCAAGTAACGGAATCCCCTGCGTCGATATTAATTGGATTTGGATTAAATGATTTGCCGCTCTTTATACCTACTATGGATACATTTTGGATCCCCGGTGCAGATGCTGTGCTATCATCAGATGATGACAAGGATGCTTGAGAATTATCACTGCTTGAACTAACTTGCGGAGCAATATTTGATGAAGATGTAGTAGTAGTTTCCTTTCCATTCTGTTCTTTTTCCTTATTTTGGTCCTTGCCGTGGTTGGTGCTGTCGTCCTTGGGATTGTCATTGTTATTATCTGTATTCGTGCTAGATACAGTATCGCCAAAAACTGAGTCTGACGCAGCATATGCGTTCGAGACGAGTCGAAGTGTATTTCCAAATATAGAAAGTGTGGGGTAAGATAACAATAGTCCCGTACCACTAATCCCTACAGCAACGAGAGCGACAACAAGTACTGATCGTCCGATCAATTCTTTTTTCGTAGTTTCTTTCATAGCAATCTGAACCGTTAAATAATCACAATTTATACTCGGAGGTAATGTATCTTAGACTAAGAATTGAAAACTGACAACACCTAAGTGAGAAACACGCGAACTCAAATGAAAAATGTCGTAGTCAAACAGAAGCAAAGGCGTAAAAGTTAGACTGACACATCCAAAAAATTAAAACAGAACAAATGATCTGTTGACTAACTTGGCAGAAGATCGATCGTTGAACATTAGTTGCACGTTCCGTACCTCCACTGGCCTTTGAGCTCGTCTGTTCCCTCGCCGCGTCCCCAATTCCTCATCGATTGTCCCCATATGAACCCGGGAAGAACCTAAGGCTTAGGAGTCTGCAAGGCACTCATCCGAATTAGTTCTTCTTTCCTCCTAAAATATGCCCATTTTTTCAAGATATATCTAATTTGATGTGAAATAGTCGGTTGGGTCAGTAGACTATGATTGTAACCTATTTTAGCATATTTTTCGAGTAGCATAAAATCCTCCAACGAGATCTTGGTTGATACAACTTTCTCGAGTTTCTCACCAGTCTCTTTCCTCGGCATATATCTATAATTACATAATTGCATCTATTATATTTTTATTTTTTGATATGCCACAGTATTGGTCGTTTAGTTGCACTTAGGGTCATTTGAGATATCCCTGTTTGAAAAATATAAGACAACTCCAATTTTAATGCGAAAAACGATAATTTTTTTGGAGTCACTTGGATTGACCGCCTCTATCACACGTCATAGAAAGATTTAATTTACCTCAAAAACTAATAAGACGTAAATCTTCCCAATTTGGTGTGAGACGGTCTATTTCTATGAAATTCGTGAAAATTATACGAGGAGAAAGGCGTTGTTATTCGGAACGGAGAGAAGCGATCGTATCCCATACTCCTTGGGGCAAACATAACTCCAACTCCTTCTCAGTTCACCACTTAGGCAAAGAGGCCATGACCTCTAGTAATACTCGATGCCGTGTGGATGGCTGATTGGGGAAATCGCTGTGGATAGTATGCATCTTCACAGTCGTATGTAACTAAACCAATAAATCACATTCTTTACCCACTCGTCGTGTCCTAATAAGGACTCCAGTACAGTCAACTATAGTTTGCCCGTTTACTTTTTCTTCGACCCGATTTCTGACGGTCTGTCAATGGAGTATTATTGAATACTTCTGCTGCTTCGTCTTCATCCAATTTCGGCTCTTTAATTATAAGAACTGCTGCTTCTAATCCACAAGTTTTGCAAGTCACAAGGAAATCAATATTTGCTTTTCTGACTATCTGGGCGTTACCCTTTTTCTTAGTTCCACAATGAATACAGAATTTTTCAGCCATGGTTTAGTTTTCTCTCTTCGAGGTATGACTATACTTGATAGATTTTATCTAAGGTCACAAAATAAAGATCCTCGGTTGGTTACATCCCAGCCAGGGAAAATGGATCCTAGAACTCATTCTATCTTATCTTCGACCTTTTGATCTTTTCTTGTAGTAACATACAGCCTTGAATTAAAGTTTCAGGTCTGGGAGGACAACCAGGCACATACACATCGACCGGTACAATTCCATCTATACCGGGAAGCACATTATAAGAGTCTATATAAAGGCCACCTGTTATTGCACAGGCCCCCATGGCTATAACGTATTTGGGTTCTGGCATCTGATCGTACACCATCCTAA
>JAKEIK010000069.1 GCA_022545895.1 Nitrososphaeraceae archaeon
ACTGTAAGCAAAGGCACAGTCTCCTACGCTCATTATCAATATGGCCAAAAAAATCCACGGAATAGAAGTCAATTCACCTTTCATAGGATTCAAAATAATTAGGGCAGCAGGTATTAACAGAATGAAATCTAATGTGGGATAAGAAATAGAAATTATAAATGATACAATACGCCCTTGAGTTGTAAAATCAGCGGTTTGTGAAATGCCGCTGATTAAGTATAAAAGTAAGACAGCACCTACGACAGATACAAATAACTGGTGGGTTCTGGAATTTGATGCACCAAAAAATCGGTACATTTTAAATACAAAATACAATAGTGGTCCATAGCCAATTAGCCACAGGGCGTCTGCTATTGAAGGAAAAGGATTTTCTATCTCTAGTACGATTTCATAGTAACTCCAGATTATTTCTGCAATTAAAAACAGTGCTAGCCCAACACCAAGAAAAGTATACGCTTTGCCCAGAACCCCATCTGTTTTTTGTCTATAAATGACCAGAACTGAAAGACCCAACGCGATAGTGGCGGCAAGGGGTTCAATGATATCACAAATAATCACCTTTTTGTCATAGGGTGAAAGTATGATCAGGACACTGGTAAAGCCTATTGAGCCTATCAAAATGCAAATAATGTTATTGCGGACTGACTTGGTATCAAAATATAGTTTCGGGGATTGTTTTTTTAATTTCTGCACGTTATCGTTTGACATGACCTAATTTTGTCTATTCATATCTGAAGATTGGTTTACCAAATTTGTAAACTGCATGAGAAGGTTCTTCGATAATGACGTAATCATGAGATCCAATTACTGACTTCAGTGCGCCAAGTTGCTTTGGTTTAAGTTTAGAAATATCAAATGCGCATAAAATAGACGTTTTTTCGGGGAGTTCTTTGCATAATGATTGCTCAAGCATAGTGAGACCGCGGGTATAACCATTTCTTATCCACCATGTTGCATCGTCTTCTGCAATCCTTGTGGAGGTATTTGACTTATTGTTTGCACGTATTCCATCTATCCAGTTCCGCATCTTGGTAATCGCATCTTCTTTTATGGGGGGATTGATGGGACCAAAAAGTTCTTTGTATGAAATAGAGCTGGTGAGATCAAAAAGAACATAATCCATTGGATTTTCTGATAACAGAGCCTTCGGAGCATCTCGTGGACTAAAATATTCTGATAGTATTTTACTTAAGGATACCTTGCTTGAGTAAAGATATGCAATGTGGTTATACGATGACATTTTGTGAACAAAATCTAAGGCTTCAATACTACGGATCTCTTTCAAAACATCATTAATTGTAAGTGAGGGGTCAAGTATTTCAGGTACAGTAAGGTTTGATTTCTGTTCCGTAAGTGCATATCGTAATGCCACAACTTTGACTTTATTAATAACAGATTGCGCACCACGACCAAATAAACGGTACATCGAATCCTCAAATAATTCACAGTTGGTGAGAATTTCCCTCTCTGACAACTGATTGATATGACAAATATGGTCAATCACTGCTTTAGCATACGTTTTTCCTACAGCCTCCAAAGATACTTTTATTGATCGATAAAGGATATCATCAGAAATAGAATCAAGAGCAAAGTACTCTAAATCATCTAAAAGAGTCAAGCACTGAGAGCTATTTTTCATCTCGCTTGAAGTCCTCTTAAAGTCTTTCTAGCTCCTTGTGTGTTTATAGGAATAGCATTTAAGCAAATCGGAGACTCAGCTTTTACTCTCAATTGTCGTGCTATGATCTTCTCAATGACAGAATCTCCTAGAAGTGAGTTGGATATTTTATTATACTCCATTGTTGGAAGTGCATCAATCATACCGAGTGAATCCAACGCGCTAAGTCTCCAGTAATTATTCAAACCGGTATCTATAAGACTTTGAGCATAATACACAATTTTGCCAAATGAAGTAAGAGAATACTTTCCACTCTTTCTAGTTATAATACCAATTTTCAATAAGCGAGACATACTAGAGTAGAATGCCTTCAGATAGTTTTGTTTCTGATAAAAGAGATTCGCTATCGACTTCCGCAATAGCAATTTTGGTCAGAAGATAAAAGGATTTCTTGTCAGAGATTGCCATCATCACCCGTGCTATGGACATACTGCTATATTGCTCCATTACTAGTAATAGTTGCCATCTTAGGCATAATTATTACTATCTCGGTAATTCAATATCATTCTCTCCTAATTACGGTATTATACTAATTTATTCCCAAAT
>JAKEIK010000070.1 GCA_022545895.1 Nitrososphaeraceae archaeon
CCATGCAGGCCTAGATCAACGAAAAATCCATATGCTCGTCAGAGAGATATTTCCAAAGTTAGGTTGGAAAGTTCCAGTTTCGGTACATCATCACTTATTACCTGGACTCTCAGAACCGTCAAAACTGGGGCTTACTGAAGATTCTACTCGGGATTCTAGTATTTCTAGTAAAATGAGTAAAAGTCAACCGTCAAGTAGTATCACTATCCATGATAACGAATCCGCCATACGGAATAAAATCAATAAAGGATACTGCCCGGTAGGAATTTCCCAGAATAATCCTATACTGGAGATCATTCGTTACGTAATATTTCATGAGTTCTCAGAGTTCGAAATCGAAAGAGATAGCAAGTATGGAGGGAATATTGCGTATATCGATCCCTCGGAATTAGAGACTGACTATCAGGGTAAAAAAATCCATCCCATGGATCTAAAGAACGCTACCTCTCGTTATGTCAACAAGATAATTGATCCTATCCGTAAACATTTTAGTAGGTGGAGCATTATAGATGACCTATAAAAACAAACATAAATTATACACTTTCAAATTTTATCCACGAATCATCCGAAGGATTAAAGAGATGTCAAAATAACTTAAAGTATTTTGGAAAACTCATGTGATCTGCTAATTACCAACGGTTTACTTGTAATACCGACCCAAGGAGTAATTGGTACAAACATCCTTATTGAAAATGGGAAGATCAAGGCAACGAGGAAATCCATTGACAATGTCCATGCATCTAGGGTGGTAGATGCGTCAGAGAAGTATGTGCTTCCTGGAATAATTGATCCGCATGTCCACTATGGCGTTTTCACCCCTGTGGACAGGGCGGCAATAACCGAATCACGGTCAGCCGCAATCGGAGGTATAACTACTATGATTCGTATGTTGAGGTTACACGGTACGTATAGAAGCATACTGAAGCACCTTGAAGTTAGTAGGAGATCCCACATAGTGGATTATCGGATTCATGCATCCATAATGGATCAAGCACAGGTCCATGAAATGCCTTTCCTTACTAGCCTAGGGATCAATTCCTTTAAGATCTACATGAATCTTGGTTCTGATTTCAATCGAATTCTTGCTGATCTAGAACCTGGCAGATCAAATCTGGATGAAATAGAAGTCAATATGACCGATGGTAATGTTTTTGAAATTGTAAAAAAAGGATCTCAATTGGGTTCAGTACTTTTAGTGCATGCGGAAGATCATGTTGAATGTTCAAGGCGGATGAAGGAGTTGAGCAAGTTAAGCGTGACTGGCAGATTAAAATTATTAGAAATTTGGTCGAACTCAAGACCCACATCGTCGGAAGCAAAATCAATCTATAAAATAACAAAGATGGCCATGAAATGCGGAGCTAAATTATACTTCGTTCATATAGGATCCTCAGATGCCTTACAATCAATTGTAAAAAGTAGGAAAAGGTATAGGAACTTAACGATTTGGACTGAGACGTGTCCACATTATTTGACTCATACTACAGAATATGACAAAATAATTGGCAAAGTTGTACCTCCAATTAGATCAAAGGCGGATGTACTAATATTATGGAGAGCAATAAAAAATGGTTTAATTGATACTATAGGAACTGATCATGTTGCAAATAAACTGAACTCGAAAGTAGTGGATCATGATTTATGGAAATCCCTAGCAGGATTTCCCGGCCTTGCAACAATGTTACCTGTAATGTTAAGCGAAGGGGTAAACAAGAACAGGATTACACTTGAACGAGTATCCGAAGTGTGCAGCTACAACACCGCAAGAATCTTTGGAATGTATCCCAGGAAGGGGACAATTAAATGTGGTTCAGATGCAGATTTGACGATAGTCGATATGGAAAAGGAGCAAATTGTGACACCCGATTTGTTACAATCTTATTCGGATTATACCATTTATGATGGCTGGAAGTTACGTGGTTGGCCCATAATGACGATAGTTAGGGGCAAGATCGTTATGGATAATGGATATGTGGACCCATTATCAATAGGATATGGGGAACATGTAACTATGGAAGGAACATAATTAGACACCATGAAATAATGCCTCTTGGATTGAAATCCTTCGTAAGTTACTAAATAATCTCCAATTGTAGATAGGAAGGGGGATACTGTTTATATTCCAATTATGTGAATGTGACAGATGTTACCCCTTGACAAGCATTATGGAGATTCACCGCCTGAAAAAGTATTTTGTGATATCGGGTGGAATTCTCTCTTCATTAGGCTTGGCACGGAAACAATATAGGAAAGCGGTAGATGATGTGACACTTACCTTCCGCAGAGGAAAAGTGCTTGTTCTGGTGGGTGAATCAGGCTCGGGTAAAACTACATTGGCTCGATTAATGCTAAGGGCACTAGAACCTGACTCGGGCTCGATCGTATTTGATGGAAATGACATTACCAATAAGTCAGAGAAGGAGCTAAAAAATTTCAGAAAGAAAGTACAAATGATTCATCAAGATCCGTACACCTCCCTTAATCCCCTGATGACAATTTTGGACATTGTAAAAGAACCTTTGGATATATTTTTTAAACATTACTCAAATAAAGAACGGATCGAAATTGTGTTAAAAACATTGGCTGATGTTTTCTTGGATCCCGTTATTGAAACATCTGCGAAATATCCTTACATGTTATCAGGAGGCCAACGACAGCGAGTAGCTCTAGCCAGGGCTTTGGTTCTCTTGCCGGAGTTGATTATTGCAGATGAGCCTGTATCAATGCTAGATGTTTCGATTAGATCTGAAATACTGCACCTTATGAAAAAACTAAGCATTGAGCGCGAAATAACGTATCTCTATATAACTCACGACTTGGCTACTTCTAGATATATCGGAGATGAAATAGCCGTAATGTACGCTGGAAAAATAGTCGAAATGGGACCAGCGGAAGGAATTTTATCAAAGCCTCTTCATCCGTATACGCAAGCTCTAATTCAAGCTGTATCAGAGTTTGACCTATCCAATCTGTCCGCGGAACGAATCATACCCATCAAGTCGGAAAATAATGATATACCTGCGAAGGGATGTAAGTTCTATAACCAGTGCCTCTATTCAATGGATATCTGTAAGGTTGAACCTCGACAAAAAGAAGTTGAAGAAAAACACTGGGTATCTTGTTATCTTTACGACAAAGAGAATCTCTCGAATTGAGATTTTTGCGTTTAGTCCTATTTGTAGTTGCCCATCCTTAACACAGGTCACTTTCTTTAAGTATTCCTTTAAAATGAGGCCGCATTATCCTAAACGGAGAAAATAAGAATAAGGATGAAATCTATAATCCTCTGTTGGTTAAAGGAATTTATTAGTAATTATGTTGATTTCTACTGGTTTAAGGAAGTCAAGATCAATTTATCGTGAATTATTGTATATTGCCTGAGAAAATATAAGAATTCCAGTAAACTACTAATATCATGGATGAATATTAGAAATAAATGAAAAAAAATAGAGCTATGCAGAACACGAGAGAGAGACTGTCACTTGCTGATATATCTCCTGTTTGGCATTATCGCCTCTACGAACATTCAATTCCTTTACCATTTTCTCTCACTTGGTTGAAATGGTATTTTGAGCTTAAAGTTGCATCAAAATGCGTTGTGGGCGAAGCATACAAATATGATTCGTCCTATTTGGTCGAATGTTCAAGATGCGATAATTTCGGATGGAAATTCATGATATATTTTACTTTACGGTCAAGGTCAAAGTTAGAGAAAAATAAGAATGCATTTCTTGTACATTGGACCAATGAACATTTGGGAATATGTTAACAATGTCGATCCTTTCTTGAATTCAATAAAACAATAAATAGAAAGGACAAACTGACTTTTCCATATTTATTTAAGATTTTGTTGCAGATCAATACAATAAACTTACACAAAAAGACTTCTAATTCGTGAAATAAATCTATCAACCAACAGGAACAGAGGTCACCATAAGTTGGGGGGACAGTCTTTCATGCTAAGATTTAGGCTTCTTTCTAGTAGAATCTCAATTCTTGAATCGGTGTTTACGATGACATACACACGTAACGCTGCCGCCGAATTCTGAATAATAACTCCCCTATCACATTTGCACGTTTACCTCTTTGAATGTTTGTTATTTCTTGATCACCCCAAAAACAGTTTTCCAATTTGACGGTCGTGTAAGTTTATCAGATCCCAAATTGATTGAACAATTACCATAACTATTCCTGATGCTGAGAGCAATTGAAGAAATTCCATACAAAGCGTTTCAGACAATTGATATCAGAAGTCATTAGTAATGATGTCGCAGTTAGGACTAGACATGCATCACAGAATGCCTAAGGCAATAAGCTCAAATTTAGTTAATTTCAAGAATTACGGAGCAGAAATAATCACCGAAATTCGCATTGGATTCTATACTTCTGTCTCTTTAATATATTCGATCAAATCCCTAATCATTACTGGTTTATGAAAAAAATCCCGAGCATTCCATATTGGAAACAGTGTAAGGAATTCCTCGTCGTGCGCATTAGAATCAGACATAAAACATACCTTTACTTTGCCATCAAGATCTCTTATTTTTTCATATAGCGCAAATCCATCCATATGTGGTAGTCCTACGTCTAGAACCAAGAGATCATAAATTCCTGATTTGAAATTGGACAATACTGTTTCAGGGTCGTTATAAATGTCAGCTAAATAACCCGAATTTTCTAACCCTGCCCTTATCTCATCAGTTGTCTTGGCTTCATCGTCAACGACTAAAATTCTCCTTTGCATCAGGCATTAAAAATTTTATTTGACTCACCTAATAATTTATTTCGTAAATATTTTTTCACAAGTACACAAAGAACTTATAACTAAAATTAGATAACGATCCTTAGAATTGTATTAATTCTTGATATTTAATGTAAAAACAGAAAGAAAAAAATTTAGTTTTGGTTATGGACAACCTTCCATCTTTTGAATAAAGTATCCCTTTTCTTTAATCCCGCTCTCCACCATGGCTGGTGCCTCCTGGATATGACAGAATTGGCACTCTTCCTGAGTCATTTTCTGTGCTCCCTGCCCCACAGTATTCAGAAATTCCTTTCCATACTCTATGGCCTTTTCGTGTGGAGAAGATGCTTCAACTATCACATCAAAATGCATTGTCTTCCCGTCTTTTTTTGTAACATAGGTATCGTATACAGCACATTCCATAAGCATACTCTTCAAATACTCTATTTATTCCATTTCTTTGTGGACGCATCTTCTGCGGGCTTGATCTGAGTTCTGAACAGGTAATGCAAAGTCAAGGTTATATACACGAACCAGAAAAAAACCGACTTTGGAGATCTGCTATTGTAATAAATAAGTCCTGCTACAAATATGTGTAGTGCACCTTTCTAAAGAAGATGAGAAGGCACTTGATGGAGAATTTGGCTCTTCGCTTTCAGTTGCATATAGGATATTGCTGGCAATTGGAGAAGCGACGGAAGCTGAAAAATTAGTGAGCATAAAATGGGCTCACATTTCAGGAGTTAATTACAATACGATAGGGAATGCGGGGCTTAAATTTCTGACGGAGTTTAGCAAAGATGCCAGAGTTTCGGTACAAACTACGCTAAATCCAATGGGCTACGACAAACACAAGAAATCAATAATTTCGGACGAGTTTCAAAATAAGCAAACAAGTATTGTGAAATCGTATATGAAGATGGGAATTCTCCCATCATTTTCCTGCGTCCCATATGAAATCTTCGATATGCCAAGAAAAGGCACCCATGTGAGCTTTGCAGAAAGCAGCGCTGCCATTATGGCCAACTCTATGTACGGATTACTAACAAATAAGGAAAGTGCCCTCAGTGCATTGGCTAGTGCCATTACTGGTAAAGCCCCATACTCAGAACTTCATAATGAGGAGCTGCGACGACCAACAGCTCAGGTTGGAGTTGACACGCCTCTCTCAAATGAATTGGATTATGGCTTGCTTGGTTACTTCGCAGGTAACGCGATAAGCAAAAGTTGTGTATCTCTGGGCTGTCATGGGAAAGACCTGAACATAATGAAGGCTAAATCTTTATCTGCTGCACTTGGAACTGCCGGCTCTTGTGGAATGTTCACCCAAGAAGAAACTAACAGTGAAAAAATTGGGTTTGGAAAAAAGGAAAAGGACACTGTTAGAGATGAGTTGAACACGACAGATAACGGGGACCTTATTGCACTCGGGAGTCCTCAACTAGGCATAAAGGAGTTAGAATTAATATCAAAGAGTGTAGTTGGAAAGAAATTCTCAAAACCTTGCATGATCTTTTGTCCCCGTGCCATTTTTAACGAAGCCTTCAAGTTGGGCATAGCTCAGCAGATCGAGAATGCTGGAGGAAATTTAATTTGTGATGCCTGCACATGTCTCACTCCTCTAATTACCAGTGATGAATATGATGGTATAATCACAAACAGTATTAAGGGATCTTATTACTTTAACAAGTTTAATCGCATCCCAGTGTGTCTAAAAGATTTGAAAACCATTCTGAAAGAGCATCTGAAATAATTTGATAGAGTATGTCAAGTGTAAAAAAATTGTCGGAGGGGTAGGCACGGGAAGGATCGTTTACACAAAGTACCCGCTCAATTTCTTGTCGTCAGTTGATGCGCATACTGGTGTGGTATCTGATCCTTCACATGATTTAATGGGAATCTCTCTGAAGAATAGTATTTTGATTTTTCCATATGCAATTGGGAGTAGTGTAGGTGCATATTCCATATTTGCTCTGAAATCATATGGTGTTGCACCGTCGGGAATTATATGTACTATTAAGGTGGATATCACTACTGCATCAGGATGTGCTATATCAGACATACCGTTAGCCCAAACCATTAAAGGGGATCAACTACAGGGACTATCAGATAACTCTGAAGCGATATTAGACGCAAACAATGGTTCCTTGAAGATCAATAAAGTTTAAGTGATTACTGCATTAACCGAAAATTGGTGTGTGGCATTTGACGGGCGAACGGACTACCCGATCTAGTTGGTGGAATGAAGAGAAAAGTCCACACACCGACTGCTGTGGAATCATTATCGAAGCCAAGTAAATGATATTAATACAGAAAACTAGTGGTTAATCTAATAGTATGTTTGTTCATAGTATTATAATGCCTAAGCAGGGTTTATGTCTCATTATTTCGTATCTTGATCAAAAACCCCCTAATTTCTATAATTTCCATTTTCAAATTATTTGCCTTCCGGAGAATTCAGTAACGTGTCATTGGCTAACCTAACTGTAGCAATTACCAGTAGCCGAAGAGCAATTGAACTTGCACACCTGATTAAGACATTCGGTGGAATTCCTTATATCGTTCCCACAATAGGTATTGCGGATGCTCAACCAATTTCAAATGAAGTTGATTTTTTTGTTAATACTGTACTTAGAGAAAAGATTGACTATTTCGTCTTCATGACTGGTCCAAGTGTGCATTATTTTTTTAGAATTGCTTCAAAGTTGGGAGTGAAAAAAGAACTTATCTCAGTCATTCGTGGCTCTACTGTCGTCTCAAGGAGCGATAAGCCATCTCACGTACTCCGTAGTTTTGGAATCTATACCGATCTTTTTCCACACGAAAATACTGAAAGGGGAATACTGAAATTGCTTAAAGGAAGAGATATGAAAGACAAAAAAATTGCTATTATATGGCATGGAGCCAGTAGCAGACGTTTCAAAATGGAATTAGAATCTGAGGGATCTAATGTTTTGGAGCTATCGTCGTATTCCTACTCGTTATCGCTTGATGAATCGGCAGATGCCATCTTGAAACAGATGGGATACAAATACATCAAGCCGAAAATCGAAACTATTTTAAAGCTCATTGACGACGCAGCTGGCGGTCTTATTGATGTAATCACTTTTACAAGTCCGCCGTCGGTATTTGAACTGATGAAGATTGCAGATATCTATAATTACAGAGAATCGTTGTTGTCTTCATTGAATCAAAGAGTAATAGTCACCTCAGTAGGCCCATCTACTACCGAATCATTAAATCGGAATGGGATAACTGTTGATGTAATGCCTAGCGTGTACAAGATGGGTCCAATGGTAAAGGCTCTTTCTGATTATGTCTCATTGCAAGGACAGCAAAATCCAAAGTTAGGAAAGCTGATGAAGGATGGGAAGCTGTGATGTATTATGAGAATATTCTCGTAAGTAGACACATAAAAATTACGGTTGTTGAAGCTTCTAGACTACAATATACGTATTACTTTTTATTAGGAAATTTGCAGTAATACAATATTGACTAGCTTCTGTCCTGAATGCGGTGGAGAACTAAAATTTGATATTTCGACGAAGAATTTTATTTGTAGGAGTTGTGGTCTTTATGCGTCAAGGGAAAAAATTGATGAACTGAGGGACAAGACACATCAAAATACCAATTCTGATGATAGAAGAAAGCACGACGACTACCTTGATTGGTGGCAATCATCCAAGAAGGACAAGCAAAAACAATAGACTCGCTGGTATAACTTATTCTATGCTACGCTTCAAACTGGGTGCCAGGTATATCATGTACTTCTTTTTTAAGTGACACTAGTTGATCTTCTTTTCTTGTCTTAAGAACAGTCATTAATTCAGTTTCTAAGATCCTGGGCAATTTGCGGATTTTATTTACTACTATTTCTCGCATTTGATCTAAATCCTTCGCTCGAATCTTCAATATAAGATCAAATCTTCCATGCATTTCATGTATCTCTAATACTTCATCGATCTTTAGTAAACCTTCTGTAACTTCGTCTGCAAAACCAGGTTCAATGTTTATGCCCATAAATGCAAGATGGTCATAGCCGAGCATATTGTTATCTACAGATATGGTAAATTTTTTGATCAAACCATCTGCGATCAGTCTCCTTACTCGGATATGCACTGTCGCGTCGGAAATGCCGATCTGTTTGGCTACTTCAACAAAGGGCATAGAAGAATCCTTACTTAGCATATAAATAATCTTAAGATTAATGTCGTCTAAAAGATCCCGGTTAAAATGCAAATCGAGTAAAAGTAATGAGATCTATGTGGTTTAAATGCTTTTGGAAAGAGATTATAAACGAATTCTAGTTTTTTCAAAATAATGTGTATAAATTAGGTATTAATGTAGCTAATAATCACGATTAATATGAAATCATTGACTTTACAAGTATGTAATAAATGCAATAAGAATGATGCCATTTACAAGCGATATTATTCTGGAGAGACTTTATGCAAATCCTGTTTCCTGCGATCTATCGAACACAAAGTTAAAAAGACAATAGCTAAGTTCTCGATGGTCAAATACGGAGAGAAAGTTGCTATTGCAGTATCGGGGGGCAAAGACAGTCTTACTCTTCTTTACATCTTAAACCACATATTCAAATTAAATGAATTGGGTAAATTGATAGCCGTAACAGTGGACGAAGGTATTGATGGGTATCGTGATGAATCTCTTAGAATTGTCAAGGAGTTTTGCTCAGAATTGGAGGTGGAGAACAGAACAATGAGCTATAAAGAACTATTTGGAACGGGGATGGACGAAGCAATGAAGCTAAGAAAATCAGAAAAAACCTCCTCTTGTTCGATGTGCGGTACATTCAGACGACGTGCTCTGGACGTACTATCTGAATCGTGTGGCGCCGACGTTATTGCCACCGGGCACAATCTAGATGATCATATCCAGACTTTTTTCATCAATATGTTCTCTGGAGATGTTGAAAGAATAGGATGGACATATCCTGAGCCCGTAGAATATGGGTCATCGGGTATAAAAAAAATCAAACCATTTTTAGGCCTTTATGAACAAGAGATCATATTTTATGCCCTACAAAGAAATATTCCTTTTCAATCGGAGGAATGTCCGTATATGAACGAAAGCATAAGAAGTGACATAAGACTTTTCCTCAATAGACTTGAAATATCGCATCCGGGAGTAAAGTACAGTATGTACAATTCTGTCCTCAAAATTTCAGAGGGATTAAAGAATCGAAATACTACCAAAAAATCCGTGAAGTGCATAGTCTGTCAAAGAAATTCGACCAGTACCTTCTGCTCTGTATGTAAGACTGTGGCAATGCTTTCGAATAATTTAGACTCTGACAAATAACTCCGTATTCTTGTTTATGGCATGGTGTTCTGTTATAATGGTGATATGCAAATATAGCAAGTAAGTACATAATATTACGCGGTAGCAGGGAGGGTCGGGGTGTTAGCCGTACCCCATATCAGAAATCGGCTTTATGCTGGGATCAGTAACTGCTGGGTAAATCTTTGGATGGAAAGTTCCTACTTACCTTGCGGATATGATATCACGCCGTGTCGGATGGATGTGAACAGCATGCTACACGAAGGTGAAGCCATGACTGTGAATCGTCGAAATGGGTGAGGTCCGGGAGGGAGCAACCCTAAGGCGGCGTATCCATGCTAGCACGTCTACGTGTTTGATCTTGTAAGGTTAGAGATTGGGCATTGCATTTAAAGTGGTACCGGTAGTCTGCTACCGCATAAGATTTAAACTAAATATACGGTCCACTTAAAAGATGTATGTAGCATATAACAAACAGCATAACCAGTTCACAAAAAAATATCAGAGCCAATGAGTTATCTGCATGAAATTTTCTACGGGTTCCTTCTTTAATAGCTTTATTAGAGATAGTGCTTGAGGAACAGATAACATAGGTTTATGAAAATGGTTATCTGTACTAATTCGAGGACATGCTACTTGTACAAAAACGTCAATTCCAGTGAATATTCTAATTCGTTCATCAGTTATTTCATTCATGACAATAAGCTGGACAGACTTACCTAAATTTTCAAAAGTTTTTTTAAGATTTAGCGCTTTGAGATGGGCAAATTGTCCTTCTTTTATTCCGATAATGATACCAATAGAACTCGCGTCTAGCGACTTGTAGACAGATAATATTGCTTTTTTCTGAAGTTTACTAGCAATATCGCTAACGTCAGAAAACTCTTCAAAGTAGGGATCAAGCATGAACGTTGGTTTTTGTGTCGCTATTGCAATTCCTGCTGAATGGAATACACTCTGACCAAGAAAAATGTACGCATCAACACTTTTTTGCACGTCGTAAGCCGGATAGAATTCACATCCAAATACTTGGGCTTCATTTAGCTGCCCTTTTCCTCTTCCGATTACTACATTATAGCCCTGTTCTTCAAAAATTTCTTTAACTCGATCAATGGCACAGAGATGTTGACTACTTGTAACTAGAGAAATGTTGTGAATGTTCTGTCGTTTCAGCTCTAAAGCACATTTGGTTGCAATATTTTCAAAACTTATATCATCGTAGGCATCAATCATTACGACTTTATCGCCAAATGTTTTCATAGAAATTGTGTGGCCAATATTGAACAAAATGTCGGCACCAACTACTTCAGCCGCGTGGGTATTTAGGTCACACGAACCCCAAGAATTATCACCAATTATGTAAGCAGGTATGTGATATAATTCTGCGATTTTCTCTGCAGATCTCTGAATCTTGTGCATGAGAGCATCAGGACCAGATAGAGCGACAGAACGAGGATTTTTTGTTGCTATTACAGAAAAAATTGTTTCTTCGTCGATTGATATCAATTTAATAAATTCACCCCGATTGTTATCATCTGATTCAGCATTCCTCTTGCATTATTATACCATAAAATTGGAATGAATGAATCAATTTAAATCATGCTAATCGTTTATGGTCTAGTACAATAAGCGAATTCTATCAATGAATTACATTCTTTTGGGAGATTTGTCTTTGAACAGTGCAAATCTTTTTGGTAATTGAAAATGAAAATTAAGCAGCAATTTATTGAACTCGCCTGTGAACTCTTCATTAGTAAGCAACATCAATTTACGAGATAATGAAATATAGCTCAATTTAGTTATTGGGCGCACATGAACATATGTTCATAGGAATAACACGAACAGCGTCATTTTTTTATATCTAGTTAACATATGACACAAGCTTCGCTTTAAACATTCTGTTTGCATAGTAGATATTGTTAACTTTTACTAATTATGGCTAAATTTAGTTAACTTATGTTATTCACGCTACTGAATGAATGTCACGAGATGGGTAATAATCCAGATAGCGATTCCGACTCATCCAGAAACCATTGAAATCTATCAGTCATTACCTCGCAATCATCTGCAATCGATAAGGGAGGGGATGTTAGTAATCTCATTAAACAATACGACAACTCGGAGAGTAAGCTCAGAGTCAAAACGCGAAATCCCTCCATTGATCGTCGTTACTATCTTCGAGTCTCACTTTCGTGAATCAATCATGATCTAATGTATAGATGAGTGGATAGGAGAATCTACTGTAATGTATAGAGTTAGTTTTCAGATAGTGCGTCGCTACTCAGTGCTAACGGAATAGGAACCACTCAAAAAATCTGGCATGGTCCCAGAGCCTTCAATTCGATTTACCACTATCCTTTGTCTGTCAGGCTGAATTCCTACCTTGATTTTCTTCTTACCATTTTGAGTATGGAAGTATTGCTCAAAAGTTATTTGCATCGAGCTAGATCTAAGTGATTCCGGAATTTGCGGATTTATCTCCACCGTATTATCAATCATATTCATTTTGCTCCCTACCATTAGTTCGCGAAACGCGTATACATACATTCCCACAGACCAGGCCTGAAGTATGCAAGAATTGAACGGTTCCGGTCTATCCCCACGATACGTTTCAGCAAACATACCATTTTCAGAAAGAATGCGATCTGCCATGGAAGAGAGATATTGCACAGCTTTTTCAGTTCTTGAAGACATGATTTCGCTAATGGCTGCCCATCCTGTAACAAGTGGCCAAACAGCTCCATCATGGTATAAAGAAGGATGGTATTTAGGATCAAGCGAACTTAGTGTTCTAATTCCCCAAGGTGTGGTCACGTCTTCTCCTTCGACTCTGTTTAAAACTGATTTAATTTTTTCAGTTTCAGATACAGCTCCTGTCTGAACGAATATCAACGGATTGGGACGAATGCTGTCATCCTTAGACCCGTCTCTTCTTATGGTATCGTAGTAATACCCAACTTTTGGTTCCCAATATTCCTTATCTATTTTTGACTTTAATTTATCTGCCGCTTTATCCCACTTCTTTTTACTCACTAGATCATTGACGAGTCCCGCTAACTCGCTTCCTGACATCAAACTTTCATAGAATAAACCTTGGACATCATTCGCATTCTTTCTTCTGTCGATATGATCCATCCATGTGGAATCTTGGATTGGCAGTTTTTCAGCTGTACCAGAAAAACCGTGTTCCACCAGTCCGTCTTGATCAACATCCTTCAAAAATCCCCAGTTTATAAGATCCGTAATTGTCTTCCATCTTCGTTTTAGGTATGCCAGATCTCCTGTTCCATAGACATATTGCTTTATTGCCCAAGGAAACAAGAAAGTGGAATCTGCGGATCCATATGTCGTATTATGAAGAAATGATTTTCCACTTATTATCATGGGAAGTTCTCCCTTTAGAGCTTGTTTAGAATTAGATTTTGCTTGATGTCTCAAAAAATTTTCAATAACTTGGAAAGCAAAATCATATTCACCAAGGGACAAATATCCTCTTAATGACCATCCCGTATCTCTTGCCCAATAATTTGGAAATCGAGGTAAACCTGCACTAATGCCAGGTCCAAGTTTATCGTAGTCAGCTTTCAAATATTCAAGGCTATTTTTTGCTTTTTCAAACGCCTTAATCAGCTTAATTATCAGGAGATCTGAATTGGAAGTACAACTAACATTCAGAGTATTTTCTGAAAATTGAATAAAATGGTTCCTCGTATCGTCAAAAAGTTTCGTGTAGTTTTCGCGCATGAATTTAAATTCATTTAAACAATCTCGTGGACTGGTAAAGCTGCCCACGCCGACTAGTGCAATTTCCTTTGTCAGACCTTCTTCGAGGTCTAGATCATACGATAATTCTAGATCGTTATCAAAAGAATCTGTAAGAATTCGAAATGGTTTCATGGATTTGGGAGCTACCCCAATTGTTCCAAAATAGTGCGCTACTTCTTTCTTCGCGAATGTCCTAATTTGTAAACAATTCTCAGATTTATAATACTTGGAAACATTACTCTGAGAGATCGCCGCTAGTCCGTAACTCGTTATGTTTCCGTCGATCAAAAAATGAACGCGTATCTTCCGTTTGGAATACAATTTATTATCCGGAATAAGACCTACCAAGTCGCCGCTAATCTTATCAAAATTAAATTCAAGTTTCATGATAAATCCTTTACTGTTTATCGGTACGAACAAGGTTCTCTTAACTTCTATTCCAGCTACTTCATGGCGTGTATAGAGAATACCGCCTTCATGTTTTGATGCAACCACAAAGTTGGGCAATCTTTTACGAACACCATCATCAACTGACACTTCTACAATTATTCTACCAAAGGCTCTGGCGGGAGGGACGTAAAGACCGCCATTGTCATATCTAGCACCCATCCATGTCCAATTGGCAGAAAGGGAAGCATTAGAGGAACATACTATGTAAGCCTTCCGACCAGACAGGATCAAAGGCGTGGTGAAGTTCTTAAATATCGTATCTTCACCAGTAGAGAATATGTCAGTCTCATCTGACACGTTCGTAGGAATAAGCACTTTTTCTTTTTTATTACCTACATGGTCGGTGAATGTGAATGGTACTATGATCTGTTCAAATCCTTCGAGCTTACTCAGTATGACGATCTTGTGCCTCTTGCCCTCATCAAGGTCCACACCAATTATGAGAAATCTCGCACTCTGAAATGGTTTGAATGATATTGGCCTAGATTCTGATAAAACGGTGGCATTCACCAAGTCATCCGAAGTTGCTATCAAAATTGATTTTTTATGAATAGGCAATTCGTCTACGTAGATATCTAAACCAACTATGTTTCCTCCTAGGGGAACAGGAGGGTTTAGAAGCGAAAAAATGAATCCACATTCCTTATTATTATTCCCGGCATTCACTATTGCGTTTTTCAGACTACCCTCTACGTAGGATAACACTGTATGAGTTCTGTCAAGAGTCCTTGTCATTCAAAATCTCCGTCTAAACAGAAGTAAACATCTCTTTCAGAGCCCACACACATATAGAAGCACAAAATATCTATTAAAACTATTTTGTCCAAACTATTTGATGTCAATAATCAACACAACTTCACGTAGATCTCCTCATTTGGCAGACGAGATTCTCCTTGACAAACACTACAGAATACGATAATCTTCCGACTGACTCAAAAGGGTTAAAAAACCATGCAATATTTGTTCGGGTATTGATCTTGCTAAAGAATGTAGAAATCCATAAGAGAGGTCAAGTCAAGATAATGGGCATTCTAAATGCCAGCCCAGAATCATTCTACAAAAAGTCTATAGCAATAGGTTCAGAATCGATATCGCAGCGTGCAAAGGAATTGGAATTAGAAGGAGCAGATATTATAGACATAGGCACAATGTCTACAGCTCCTTATATTGATACAATGATACCTGCAAGGGTAGAGGGAGAAAGAATGAGATGCGCAATAGAAGCTGTGAAGGGAGCTACAAATTTACCGGTATCTATAGATACGCCACGAGCTGCAGTAGCCAAGTTATCTTTTGAATTGGGAGCTGATCTCATTAACGATGTCAGCGGTCTTGTACATGATAAGAAAATGGCCGAAGTCGTATCGCAATCAGGACTCCCGATAATAATCGGCGCTTTTGGTAATGGGCGTCCACGATGTAACTTTGGTAATGTCCGTGAAACTATTGGTTTGTTAAAGAAAAGTATTGAAATTGCCAATTTGAAGATGATCTCAGATGAGAATATTATTGTCGATCCTTCAATTGGGTTCTTTAGGAAGGATGGGAAAAATCCTTTTTTTACAAAAATTACAAAACGTGAATGGTATCAAAGGGACTTGGACATCATATCGGACCTGGAAAAACTGGATGCTCTTTCTAAGCCTGTTTGTATTTCGGTGTCAAATAAATCATTCATAGGTCATGTTTTGCATCTTAATGCGGATGAGAGGACTATTCCATCAGTAGTTTTCGAATTACTATGTTTTTTAAAAGGTGCATCAATCATTCGCACACATAATGTTAGAGAAATTAAATTAGCTTTGAAAGCTCTTTCGGTATTGCCCTCCACCATAACAGATAAACTGAAATTTACTTCGTTTTGATCCTTATTCAGTTTAACAGGACTGCCTCGCCTGAAGATCTGTGACAAAAAGGCTTATAATCCCTAAAAATGTCTATAATTTAAGGAAATATTGGCTATAAGAGAAGGATTAACTTTTGACGATGTTCTTCTGATTCCTAAAAGATCACCCATAATTTCTAGGTCTCAAACTCAACTGAAAACTCGACTGTCGAGGAATATTACATTGAATATTCCCCTAGTCAGCGCAAATATGGACACTGTGACTGAATCCAGTATGGCTATTGCATTAGCGCGAGAAGGGGGAATAGGTGTTATTCATAGGTTCATGACAATTGAAGATCAAGTCGACGAAGTACTTAAAGTGAAAAGATCCGAATCTGTAATTATAGAACAACCATACACAATTTCGTCTGATAAGACTGCATTAGATGCTAGAAAAATGATGCAAGAGTGCGGGGTCTCGGGCTTGCTTGTGATGAAAGAGAATAATGGAGAACTTGCCGGAATTATAACCCGCCGTGACATAATGTTTCTGGACAACATGAATACAAACATCACTGAAGTCATGACAAAAGATGTTGTCACCGTCAAAACTGGAATAACTATTGAAGAAGCAAAAGAAATCTTGCATAAACATCGGATCGAAAAACTTCCCGTGGTGGATATTTCAAAAAGGGTAATTGGTCTTATTACCAGTAAAGACATTTTAAAGATGGAAAGATTTCCCTTAGCGTCCAAGGACAAGAAGGGTAGGTTACTAGTTGGAGCCGCGGTCGGTGTAAAGGGCGATTACCTGGAGAGGGCTGAGGCACTTCTTGAAGCGGGTGCAGATGTTATAGTAGTTGACATCGCGCATGGCCACAGTAATAACGCTATAAATACAGTAGATATGATTAAAAAGGCATTTTCAAAATGCGAATTAATTGCTGGAAATGTTGCGACTGGGGAAGGTGCAAGGGATTTGATCAATGCTGGAGTAGATGCCGTAAAAGTGGGAGTTGGTTCTGGTTCGATTTGTATAACTCGCATAGTCACAGGATCAGGAGTCCCTCAATTAACTGCTGTTATTGATACCGTTAAAGTTGCTAACGAATTCGATATACCTGTTATTTCGGATGGTGGAATAAGGACGTCTGGAGATGCTATTAAGGCACTTGCTGCTGGTGCATCCTCTGTAATGGTTGGAAGCATATTTGGAGGGACCGATGAAAGTCCAGGCAAGACCATAGTAAGGCATGGAAAAAAATTCAAGATGTACAGAGGCATGGCATCATTTTATGCTTCCTTGGGAAGAAAATATCGAGAAGAAGGAGCCGAAGTAATCGATACGGAAGATCCTAATGACTACATCCCGGAGGGAGTTGAAGCCATGGTTCCATATAAGGGCAGCGTCACTGACATTATAAAACAACTTGTCGGCGGCCTTCGGTCTGGTTTAAGTTACTGCGGTGCCAAAGATATACAGCAAATGCAGATGAATGCTGAATTTGTGAAAATAACACCTGCTGGTTATATTGAGAGTCAACCACATGATGTTGATTTAATGTAGAATTTGTTGACAATCCCATTTCGACCAATAATATAATGACAGTGCAGGAGATAGATCGTTTTTAGATCTACGACTGAACTAGTGTTGAGGTAAAACGCAGCCCAGGAATTGAAAAAATGATTGGATAATACATTCATATCAACAAACATAGTTTCCATAGTAACTTATATGCAAGACAGTTCATTAGATGCATGTTATGGCCCCAAACGCTATAATTGATACTTCCAATCCCTACACTCGGGGTCGAATTTATTCTATCATCAAACGAAAGCAAGACGGTAGATGTCATTTTTGCGATATTGAATTTACTTCGGATGATAGTATCGTAAGCTGTGGTCACGGCAGGAGTTACTATCATGAGTCATGTGCGAAGAGATTGCACATAATTTAAAGTAACGAACAGGCTATCAAAACCTGTGGGTATATTACGTAAAGTTGCTCCAAGACACAGATGCAGACACATTGACTAAGAATGTTTAGGTCATTATTAGTGTTCTTATTGTCCGAGTCGTTCAACAAAAGACCATTCGCTAGACACACCTCCTGGACTCGGTCTCAAGACAACCTGGTTTTTTGTTGAGAATTATCGACTGAAAGCCAGAATATTAATTCCTCAAAAGCTCGCGACTAATTAAAATGAAATATATTTTTATTTGAATACATTACTTAGCAACCTGTATGGGACATTCCAATGTCGCGTGAAAAAACGTTCTTTATTCTGATAATTTCGGGAACAGTATTTGTAATTATAGGAACGTTATCAATATACGACTCAAATATACCGAGGGCTGCATCATTAGATGGTAGTGTTAAGACTAATGCGACAGATATTTTAACTCCAATTATGAACCCGGGGAGCAAGGCGAATATTGCTATAAATGGTTCAAGATTTGATTTCGCAGTATATGGAACTGACAAAGAATTAATCTTATCGGTTAAAAATATGACGTACTTCAATTACGATCTAGTTGCTAATAAATCTGGGGAATTCAGATTCGAGATAAAGAACATTGGTACATCCTCATTAAATATCATTGGAAGTGCAGAGACTAAAGCCAGTTCCGTTGCACTAGGGGCCGCGATGATGTTAATTATAACAGGGATAATAGTAGCTGGGTTGGGAATAAAATCCAAGATTAGATAATATAGTTAGTACAGAACAAGAAGATCAAGTCATGGTTCCTTGCTTATACGATCCCAAGATATTCAGAGATATACTTCTACTGAGTATCGAATTAATCACTTCTTTAATATTTATATCATCACAATGACCTTCTATATCGACATAAAAATAGTATTCCCATGGTTTTTCTTTCGTTGGACGAGATTCTATCTTGGTAAGATTAATTTGTCGATCCGCAAACTCTCGTAATATAGAGAATAATGCTCCCGGTTTGTGCTGAAGCCGAAAAATGAAAGATGTTCTATCTCTTCCGGTTGGTTTGGTCTCATTATCAGAAAGAATAAGAAATCTTGTGAAGTTGTTCTTCTTGTCCTCGATCCCGTCTTCAAGTATCTCCATACCATAGATTTCAGCTGCTCTTCTACTTGCAATTCCTGCAGCATCTAGAATTGCCTTCTCTTTTATCATTCTCACTGCTCCGGCAGTGTCGTAGGTCGGAATTGGTTCAAGATTTTTGTTTCGGAGGTAGTTCCTACATTGTGCAATCGCCTGAGAATGTGAATAAGCCTTCGTAATTGGGGATGTATGTTGGAAATTCGCAATTAGACAATGATTTATGCGGAGAAAAATTTCACCCGAAACCTTCTTTTGTGTATCCAACAACAAATCATATATTTCATTCACACTGCCTTCGATGGAATTTTCAATTGGTACCACTGCATAATCCGCAGTCCGATCATTCAAAGCTTCAAATACGTCTTGAAATAGTTTTTTTGGAATCAATTCTAAATCTGGAAATACTTTTAACGCGGCAATTTCGCTATATGCTCCATGCTCTCCTTGAAATGCCACTTTTTTACTATGCAATTATCTTTCCGGTTATCTTATATTACTTATTACGAAATTATATGTTTGTCTTATGCATCAGCCATGTAATAGAGACATACTAAACGCCAGATGGATTAATACGATCAGCTTTGGCTAAATAAAATCAATTAATATGTCTTTAGCATTACTTTACTAATACGCTTTCTACGGGATAAGTATTTAACATATATGTTTCAATCAGTCTTACCTTCGATGCAAAGAGGAGAACAACAGATAGATTCTTTGGATAAGGAACTCTTGAATGAAATTCAATGGGTTTTTCCCTTTGTACAACAACCATTTCTAGAAATCGGAAAACATCGCGGAATATCTGAAAATGAAGTCATGCGAAGAATTTCTATTATGAAGAAAAATGGAATAATAAGGCAAATTAATGCCATATTCGATACCCGAAATCTAGGGTACAAGAGTGCTTTGATAGCATTTGCAGTTGAACCAGACAAGCTCGACTCTGTGGCACTGGAAGTGAACAAACATCCCGGAGTGAGTCATAACTATGAACGTAATCACGAATTCAACATGTGGTTCACTATGGCGGTTCCTCCTGGGGGTGATATGAAGAGGGATCTCGATAATCTTTCTGTTCTCGATGGCGTCATTAAATATAGATTATTACCCACGTTGAAACTTTACAAAATAGGGGTCAGGTTGGACATGGTTAATGATGACCCAAAAAAACCACTTCCAGAGAAGGACGTAAAAAAGATAGACCCAAAGAAATTCGAAATCTCAGTGGAGGATAAGTGTTTCATAAGAGAACTTCAAAAAGATCTAAGGATAGTTTCGGAACCATTTAACGAACCGGCCAGAAATCTTGGGATGTCAGTTCAAGAACTTTTTGAAAGGGCAAATCAATACCAAATCTCTGGGATAATGAGACGATTTGCGGCTATATTAAGACATAGAGACGTTGGTTTTACTGCGAATGGGATGGTGGTTTGGAAGGTGCCGCAAGACAAAGTCGACGAGGTCGGGTACAAACTTGCGTTATTTCCTCAGGTTAGCCATTGTTACAGAAGGCCAATGTACCCGGACTGGCAATTCAATTTGTTCAGCATGATTCATGCAAGAACGATTGAAGCGGCAGAGCACATTGCTTCCGAAATGTCTCGTCATACTGAAATGAGTGAATATAAGATACTCTTTAGCTCGAGGGAATTTAAGAAAGAGAGAGTAAAGTACTTTGTTGAAAATTAGATACTTTGGGACTATTCTTAATATTCTTGACTCATTAAAGTCCTTTTGACAAACAAAGATTCTTATTAAATTTGTAAACATTTCGCTTCGCGCGAAGTTAGCCCAGCCTGGTTAAGGTACGAGCTTCCCAAGCTCGGGATCGCGGGTTCAAATCCCGCACTTCGCACTCTAAGGTTTTGCCTAGTTCTTTCAATGACACAAAACTTCCATTTCTATGGAATTTTCAAGTAAATTGCTACGGTGAGACTCGAGAAAAAGTCTTTTGGAACCAAGTCGGCTCTATTGAGGTCTACAAAAGTTCTACATCAGCCAGCATCTACTTTCAATATGTCAAAACATATATACACATACTCATGCACAGAAGCTATTAGTAAATTCTTACGGTTAATCAGATGTCTGAAATTGCATTGAGAAAATTTTACCATAAAACATAACAAAAAAGGTTCTATTTCTCAGTATTTCATGCTTTCAAAATTTGACAAAAATTCTGTGCGTCAGCTTTGGACGAACCTGTCTGTAGACGGTTACATAGCGTCAGATAAGGTTTCGACTTGTCAGAAGTGGAACGGGACTTCAAAGATGTTTAATATGGCTATTTCATATGTTGTTTGACGGGCCCACTATTGATTATAGAATTGAGCTACATTTTGCCAACCCGATTTACTACAGATAATTTTCACAAACTAAAGGTATCTCTGGGAAACCTACTGAACCTCGAAGGTGATAGACTTGGTATGAGAACCTATTTCTGATTGAACTTCGGCCGTTACCTTAAATGAACCCGAGGTATCTACTCTAAACGATCTAGTAAGATCTCCGTCCGTAGTGTCAAATTGCTTAATTACAGATCCTGAAGGATCCGTGACAGTAACGAAAATCTTCGCGTTGCTATCCTTTAAACCAGTACTCGAATCAATAGCTTCCACCGTGAGGGATTGTCTTGCTCCTAATGAGATGGGATTCTTATCCACTTGCATGTTTATTTGAATATGGTTAGATGTCGATTCATTTACGTTTGTCTTCCTATCCTGAACAGATGGCTGTATTGGGAGAGGGAGCTGAACTGCATCAGACCCCTGAGAGTTGACTCCGGTTACATTAATGCTATACCACTTATTCATAGCAAGCGGATTTGAAGGAGAACCAAGACAGGTAAGTTTTGAGGTGAGGTCGTTTATTCCCTCCTGTATTGCGTGATAACTTGAATTGTAGGTGAAAGTCCAGTTAGAGAAGTCCTGACTACTGCCAGGTCCAGTAGGAGTTGCACGCTGATATGGCTTCTGGTTATTCCAGTCGACATATACTTGACATTCGGAGGTTCCATTGTCGGAAGACTCCCCAGAAATCATAAGTTCTCCAATAGGCACTTGCTGACCAGTGAGTGGAGACGTAATCTTTATCCATATTGCGTACGCCAGATCGCCCTCGCCATGAGCGGAAGACAATATTGCACAAGTTATTAATCCTAGGAAATAAAGGGAAAAGGTTTTCTTAGAAAGAGATCCTCTAAAGGTCAATTATTTAATTTCCTTAAGTACGGAATTATAAAGGTTATCTTGCTTGAAATTTTTGTCATTTTATAAGATGTTGTGTAACGATTTATGCCCTCATGGAAAATCTTGATCATAAATGAAGCCTGTCTAGTGCATTCTAAATTGGAGAAACATGGTCTATGGAATACTACTAATCTGTAGATCCCACATCGGTTTTGATATCCTTTTCGGAAGTCGAAATTAACACCTACTTCCGGTCATTAATCATTTCGAAAGATCCATGTTTACATTTTAGCTCCCATAAAATCACTCAATTCTAATATTGTATTTTGTTTCCGATCATGGGGTTTACATGTCTAGGGAAATGGTATATCGATTGGCAGTTCAAAATGGTTCTTATCTTTCCCTTCGCTACTGCTCGTAACTTTTTGATCGGTCAACTTGTTGTCAGAACTTATCTCTTTGTCCAATACTTTAGGGGTATCGGAACATGTTTTATCTTTGTCACACTGATCATTTCTGACTTTGGTCGAAGGATTTTTGTCCTTACTGTCCTTATGTTTATCTAAAGATGAAATATTTGCAAGGTTCACTTTCTCCTTTAAATCCTTGGACTTGAAGGGATCAGCATTATCCGGTTGTAACTCGGTGTTGGTTAGGCCAGTTTGTTCTTTTACATTATCTTGCAGTCCTATTGCGCTGGCAGGGCGAGATAGAGAAGTAGATAGCACAGAAAAAAGAATCAAACTATTGACTATGAAAACTAATACAATTCTAATACACATTATGCTATCGCTACTCACAAGACTAGAATGGCCATGAGTATATTTGGATTCAGTAATGTACTGCTATATCATGACTTAGGTACAATAGAAAGGAACTTAATTACGGTATCTTGGTAGTGCGTATATTTCTATAACCTCTTGTAATATTCAGTGAATCACATTCCACACCATTTGTAAAAGTGGATTATTTGCACTTCGGCTTTCAATCAAACTGAAAAAAAAAGATCTGTCAGCTTATGTACGATGCTATGGACATCTATTTTCTAATCATTCTTAAAGTTGTTGAATTACATCTTCACAATTGTTAGCATTGGTATCTCCTTTCTGGGGGTCAAAGCCTATAACTATGTCGAAACCGCCTCCACAGTCAAAGTAGTCTGCTCCAGGTCCGCCCTGTAAAACATCATCACCATCTC
>JAKEIK010000071.1 GCA_022545895.1 Nitrososphaeraceae archaeon
AGACCCAGAATATTTTCAACCTTCAAAATGGACCTATCTTTACGATCATTCTCCTCTAGCAAAAACTTTAGAAAAGTATATTGACTATGACAAATTGAAGCCTGGTGGAAATCCTAACTCGCGATTGATAATGACTGCTGTAAATGTGCTAACATCAGAACCTCTGACATTCGATAGTTCCCGACAACAGATAAGTCCAAAACATATACTTGCAACCTGTGCCTATTCGTCATACAATTTCCCTTGGGTGGAAGTTGAAAAGGGTGTATACGCGTGGGATGGGAGTTTGCTCAGTAATACTCCGTTAAGAGAGGTCATAGAGGCGTCTCCCGTAAATGATAAGCGCATATTTTTGGTGGAAAATTATCCAAAAAAGATTGATCACCTGCCTGGGAACTTGGCTGAGGTTCATCACAGAACCAGAGACATTATCTTTTGTGACAAGACTCTGAGTACGGTCCAAATGTCTAAAGTGATTACTCGATATCTCCGTTATATTGATGAACTGTATCAACTGGTTGAAAATAATATTGACTTGACTAAGGTCGATAAGACGCAACTCGAAAAGATTCGCAGAAAGTATAAAAAATATAAACAGGATACGGGGGCGGAAATAAAAGATGTGTATTACATTTCTCGGGATGAACCCGTTCATTCTATTTATGAGAACGCAGACTTTTCACCAAAGGCTATCAAAGATTCAATTAAAGAAGGAGAGCAAAAGACAATTAGAATGCTTGACGATATAGCGAAAAAATAGGTAGGGAATTGAAACTGATCGCTTGTTAAGAATGGCAGAGCTTGCATCCAGTTCAACAAAGCCTGCTCTTGCAGTGTTGGTAATAGTATTTGATTATTAGGTCTCCATAATGGCATAAGTTGCGGCAAAAACGAATACGTGTTCATATCAAAAAATAGTCAAATCTTACAACTTCTAAATGGAAACTTTTTTAGATTTTTTTCACAATTCATTGAAAAGGTGTTTCCCATCTCAGACTTCTGATCATAGTTGCCTTTTCTATTTACTCTACCATTAAAGGTGCAATATTTGGTCATTTTAACCTACATCTTACAAAAAATCAAAGCAGATTTGTGTGAAAGGAGGTAACGTATGTCACATAACATAATGCAGGTGTCTTGCGACTGTGTCGAATAGTAGGGAAACTTAAGTAGCATTACTTTCAATAGAATCAATGTTAATTAAATACCATCGTAGGGTAAACCTAAAATAAGATGGTCTACCGTTATAAGCATCTCTAAAATAGAAGCACTAATTCACGAGAATGAAAACATGCTTATCGAGAAGAAAAACTTTCTGGTATGCGGGTCGTGTTTTTGGTGTGTTTCGTGCTTGACAGGAAGTAGAACTATCGTGATCTGTCCTTCATGTGGTAATAATGAAATGCAATTGATGGCTATTTCAAACTATGAATCTTACGGATTGGACAATTATTATATCAATGAAATGGCCGCAAAATTGTGGACAAATCGAGGTGGTGGTAATATAAGGTGAATATCGCATATGCAGAGGAAGAATATGACATAGTAGCCAAAACATGTGAATGTAAAGATAAAACGAGAAAGGTAACATACTCGTTCGTTGATTCATATCACAGTCTTTGTAGGGATAAAAAGGACATATTAATTTCAGAAATACAAGCCTGTGAAAGATTGTTGAAATATACAAGAGAGGAAAATGACAAGATCATTCTTGAAAATGAAATAGCAGAACTAAAGTTAGCATTAGATCTATTGCAGTAGAACCAGAATGGAAATAAAAAATAGTAAACTTGACTGGCACAAACGAATAATTCCTCACACACTTTTCCAATATGAATTTCAGTTAAATTTTGACTAACTTATTAACAATTGGTTCTAAGTATTCAACCCTTAGTCGATAGGTATTCAAGAAACTGGAGGTTCGCACTTGATGGTCAATACGTCTGTTCTATCCAAGTGCTAATGCATGTGCTGTGAAACCGGAAATAGCTAATTATCCAACCAAAAGACGGCCATAGAGGAGTCTTAAAAAATACACATAAATCTGTAGTACGCGTAGATTTTTAGTGATGCACACATATGTTAAAACACTTCAAAAGGTTGCGGACAGATACGCACCAAGTAGGGTGCTATCCTTTGACATGGTGCATGTGTTCAAGACATTGCAGCTAATTCAAGAGAATGGACATGTTAGCAGAGAGAAACTATGTGAGGACTTGGGACTAGGAGAAGGAACTATTAAGACATTAGTGAGACACCTCAAAATGCAGAACCTTATAGAATCTACCAATGCAGGCACGAAAATGACTAAAAAGGGAAACTCATTTTTTTCAGAACTGTTATCTTCAATCCCATCTGAAATCAGTCTATCCAAATGTGCTATTACGTTGGGGAAATTCAACTATGCAGTACTTGTAAAACAAATGAGCTCTATGATCAAAGACGGAATAGCGCAAAGAGACGCTGCGATTAGAATGGGAGCATCTGGTGCAACTACGCTCTTGTTCAAAGACAATAAATTTCTTATTCCACAAACAGACTTTGATTCATTAAAAGATGAACATCAGTTATCTGAACAGATGATTAAAAATCTTCATCCTCAAGAAGGAGATGTGATAATAATAGGAAGTGATAATTATTCAAGAATGAAAGCCGAGTTTGCTGCAAAGAGTGCTGCTTTGATAACCATTATGAATCATGAAAAGCACTAATCACTAAAAAATCTACATCATTAGCAAACTTGGCTGAAATAAATAAAAATGATAGATGATAAAGGTTTGCTTGACTCGCCAATACTAGATTTATTTACAGATCTTGACTTGATTTATCTATGAAAAACTATTGTGTTTCTGTAGTGAAGAATCCAGAAATTAGCCTAGCACAATTCTCGTTACCTTACATATCTCCTTAGAAAGGAGAGGGTCTTCTCCCATGCACTTGTGTTTCTTTTGGAGCATAATTGTCGCCGGAAGGATTGGCAAAAGCGTGTCCTATTCCAGAATAAATATGAATTTCATTTGTAACTCCAATCTCGTCTAACGCAGCCTTGAACTGATTTATTTGTTTGAGAGGAATAGCCTGATCTTCGTCACCAAAAATCCTGAGTACAGGCCATATTATCTTGGACAGCTCAAGGCAGTTACATTTCTAATAGGTTTTTCGGAACTATTCAACTGCCCGTGAACTAAATTCGTATTGCTAGGAAAGATGATCATCGAACTGAGAACGAAGAAAATACTTGAAGACCTATTTTTCTCATTAAGCTTTTCAGGAGCGATCAACTAATTATTTACTACGTAAGTATAATACCACCCACTTACGTAGTAAAGAAGACTTTGGTTCATTGAAGGATATTTTCCAATGAGCGCTTGTATAAATATCATAATCGGATGAGAAAATCTTTTGGAGGTACTAGATTCGGCTAAGATGTAACTTTGATCTATATGTGCGTGCTCTTGTTCTTAATCTAATACCACAACAGGGACATGTATCTGTTGACCATATCATGAAAATAGAACATGTTTGACAACGTTTTCGACCGTTTATGTACCGACTTTCACCAACAGGCAAATACGCTTTGTGACGAACACATATGCCCTTACAGACCATTCCTAAATAGTAATTATTCTGTATGTTTTAATACAGTTATTATGTAAATAAAAAATCGTGAAATAAATCTTGCTACTCCACCAAGGTTATTACCAGAACTTGTACCAAATAGCAAATTTTCTTTTTCTACGTGGCAGGAATATTCTTTAAAGTAACTTTCCCAACAATACACTTTGAAAGCTTTATCGATTTTCGTGATTTGTAATCGTACATCATATTGATTATTTGGTACGGGTGTGCAATTGAAGTACTAGAAACCTATATCGAAAAAACGATTGGTCGACACCATTGAAGATACAGAAGCTTATGACGAGTTAAAGAGGCTACATTTGGATATTGAACCATTCGAGAAGGCTTGCTTGAGTCATGAATAAGTTAAGAAAATATTAGATATTTTGAGAAAAATAGGTAATGATGCCTAGTTATAATATGAAGTCGAATTATAGTTGTTATGATTCCCAATGGAGATTGGTAATAAGTCTTATTTAGAATGAAATAGTTATTACATTATCTTAATAATTCATCTGAGAAGTATTAGTAGTACCTAGGTTAAAACACTAGTTTCCTGTATATTTATATTTTTGTGCCTTTAATACTGAATATTGGTAAAGAATTATGTTGCATACCTAATTACAATTTCAGTACTAGTCTGCATAGGCCCTGGTTTTTCAATCGCTTCAGCACAATATGTTCCATTTAAAGTTCCGTTCCTCACTGTGAATGCCGAGGAAGGTACAAGAAATCTAACTGAGACTTATACTCGCGTGGCTATAGCTGATCCCGGTCAACCCATTAACGGAGTTTATCTAAATCTAGGTGCAAATAACGGCATTTTGGATTTTAAAGTTGGCGAAACTATCCAACTTTCAGGACTAGACCCGGCATATTTTAGTGGCTTAATGCTTAAGGTATTCCTTGTAAAAGGGAATGTTGTAAAAATCCCTTCAGGCAGTGAATTCTTAAATATTAATTTTACAGGAATACGGGAAGTATTATTTAGTACAAATGATCTTGAGGCAAGTCAAATTAACTTTGAAATTCCGACTAAGGTGGCTAAGGATAGCTATACCCTTGTCATTATTACAGGCGAAGAAGAACTTCACTATTACACCAGTACGGTACGCGTAAATTAAATAGCACAGTTAAGAAAGCATATAATCTAATTTCAAAATAGTTGTAATTCACTAAGGTGAATAAAAAAAAGAACTGATAGGATTACAATAACAAGATGACAATAGGTAGTTCAAAGAGCACTTGTACTATGTTGCTCTTGATTGCGTTTCTCCAATTCTTCTCTAGACCTAAACTCCCTGCCATTGCATGACGTACATTTGTAAGGGCCATCTGCAGACATGTCTTCATAAGAACATTAAATTATTTATCCATTGTAAACTGTGATTTCCACTACACCACTAATAATTTTGTTGCCAGGATTTCGCTATAATAGTGGCATTTGATCTATCTATCTTGACTCGAAACAAATTCGCCCATG
>JAKEIK010000072.1 GCA_022545895.1 Nitrososphaeraceae archaeon
TAGTCAAAAATTAGTATCATTTATTCAATCTGAAAAATCTTATTTGCTTGTGTAAAACGTATTCAACATTTTCTCTATCGTTGGTAAATATTGGGGAAACTTTTCAACATCTGCCTTGTATGTTATCAGATACGCCTTCGTATCATCTTTAAACCAAATTTGCATCGCTTTTCGCAAATGTGATGTGTTATCAGTAGCAGTAAAGATTATTTTATGTGCTGGATGTCCTGCAAATGTAATGTCATAAGATTCTAATATGTTAATATCGGGATAAAGATTCTTCAAAGTGTTTAATTGTGTTTGAGAAATAAAAGACAAGGACATATTTGATGCCACTTCTTTAAAAATTATTCCTAAGCCCGCCGGGAAAGTATCAGAATTGCTTTCTTTAGGGGCAATAAATGTGATGGATTTGTCAATGTGCTGGGCCCTATCCCAATCAGGAGGATATTTTATACTAAAACCTGTAATAAGATCATCATACGTGAGAAATTCTGATTCAGAAACAGACGTATAGATAAGCAACTTGTCATACTGTGATCCGAAAGCAAATTCAGATTCAGAGTTGCGTATCGATACACAAAGAATGATAGAAATAACTATTGATATTACAAGTGGCCGATAAAAATCTCGATTCAACTCATGTAATCTAGTAGCGTTACATTTAACTGTCACTCCACATTTTCACATGCGATTGAAATATTCAGTGAATCCACCGCCGACAATATCTGTACGTTCAAATATTTGGATTATAGTGCCAATAGGAGCGCTTATTGTAGCGATTCTGACTGCTAATTTCCTCCTTCTCAACTAGAACACTTAGATGCCAACGCATCATTATCTGGATATCCCGCGTACAAAATAGACTATAGTTATGTGATTAATACTCAAGAAGGACCAATCAAGATTAAAAATTTACAAGTCTGGACCACTAGTGGGGATAACGCCTACATACTTACTTTTGGAATGAAATCATCAAAATATTCTGATTATGCCCCACCCACAGACGATAAAATCAATTCTTTCATATTAGTTCAGTTGAAAACAGCCGCTTTGAATACTTAGATGAGCTAGCACAGTATCAGTCAAATACGGGTCTGTAGCCAAGTTTACTGTAGATATTCCAACTTTAGTGTATGGATAAGGGAGTCAGCCAGCTCCGTGTTTGGCTTTCCCCTCTACCATCATGTTCGGTGAACGGAGCCGAAACCCGAACAACCTATAGACATTAAATAGACAACATCATTTAAAGCGATTATCGACAACAATTCAAACCATTTCATAAGTCTGACTAAACTATATTGAGAACTTGCAACCAAGCTTAGAAATATAGCTATCTCATCTTAGAGCGTACGATGGATGAAATTCTGGTCAAAGGAAAATTTCATCGTGAGAATATAATTATCCATCACAACCAGCAAAGAATACAGCAAGCCTGGAACCAGAATGTCATTGATACTCATCAAATTGTTCGTCAATCGGATGCACTATGATAATAACTTCGATAGTAGCCTTATTTCGAATGGAGCCGTATGAGAGTTATCAAAGAGCTAAAGTTAGTTAGTGTCTGTGGACGACTCGTAAATGAATAGACGATCAGATATTTCAAGTGGCACAATATCCCTATTGATCGCAAGGATAATCTATGCAATAAATTGGTTCAATATTGGCTCTCTGTTCACATTTATTTCAAAAGAGTTTAATCAAGATGTTTCCTATCTTGGCCAACTCAGTGGTTTTTTCTTACTTGGCATAGGACTCTTCCAAATTCCAGGTGGTCTTTTTGCTACCAAATTTGGCCCACGAAGAAGTGCGATATTGGGAATTCTCTTGTCTTCCATTGCTGTAATCATATCATCACTCACTACACAAATTGCTGTCTTTGTTATTCTAAGATTCATAGTGGGACTAGGTATGGCTTTCTTCTTTAGTGCTGGTGTTACTCTTATTACTACCTATCTTGGAAAGCAGTCAGAAGGTACCGGTATAGGACTTCTAAATTCATTTCAGGCAATTGGAGGAATAATAGGTATTTTTGGCTGGATTCTTGTCGCTGAAGTATTGGGTTGGAGACTCAGTCTAATTATGAGCGGGATATTGGGAGTTGCCATAGGCTTAACGATGATTTTTCTCTTACCTGTTGAAACACAAGTCCGGACAACTATTTCGATATCACTGCTCCGTAAGTTACTTTTTTCTCGCTACTTAGTCTCTCTAGGTGTAATATTGACTGCAACTCAATTAGCTTGGGGACTAACCGTTTCATTTTTTGTCTTTTATTTGATTGATAGGATGAAAATAAGCCCCGAATTTGCAGGAATAATAAGCAGCATCCCTCTGATTGTATATGTATTTACTTCACCAATAACAGGAAAGATATATGATAAGAGCAATAATTCAAAATGGCTGCTACTAATATTTAGTATTATGCTGGGTATTAGCATAATGATGAATAGCATTGATAACTTGACTGCGGTAATACTCTCGGCGATATTCGTGGGATTCTTTGCTACTGGAGGTTTTACTATAATATATGCTATAACAAGAAAGATTGAGAGTACCACTCTAACTCAAGGACAGGAATACGCAACATTGAATGTCAGCTGGATAAATGGGATATCGTTAATGGGAATATCATGGGTTCCAGTAGTGTTTTCTCTGATAATAAATCAAGCAGGATATTCAATCGCCTGGTTAATAGGAGGCGCAATAACTTTAATCCTAACTATCCCGATACTGGCATTAAGCTCGAGGGTCTTCGAAAAAACCCGGATTAATTAATATGTGATACTACTTTTAGTAATAGCATATACAAAAAATCTAATCAGGTTTGTTTTCAAAGAACATTCAGGAACTTAATATGACAATATTCGAAGGTTTATTATGTTTATACAGCGTGTACAATCAGTAGGCATTCCATAGTGTTTTATCTCAAACATGATCATTTACCATCTATAATTTCGTGTGAATACTCATCCAATGTTCAAAAGTTTGTCTCGTTCTTCGCCAATTTGAAATACGGAGTTAGAGAAAAGGATTGAGGTATGTTTAAGGTAAGTTATCTACCATCTAATATAAATATAGACAAAGCCGCATTAATAACTGATTAGGAGTGGATAAGATTCAAGGTACTTTCGTTACCGATATAACAAACAAGGATGAATTAAACGAAATTGAGAAAATTAAAAATATGCTTAATCCTAATGAAAAAGTATTACTGGTAGCACGACAGTCTAGATTTCTTCCTGGAGGGTCTGCTCTAACACCCAACGTTGTAATTGCAACGGACCGGCGTATCATAATTAGGGACCCGTATGACTTAGGATTCAGATCTGAAATTGTTGATATTCCTTATGATGTCATAACTAGTGTCAAATTAATGAAGGGTGTTTTGACATCAACTATTTTGTTTAAAGCTCCAGCACTGGTCAATAAAAGCAAATTAGGGTTGCTTGATGAAGATATTTCAGGAGAAGATGACCAAGACGGTGCTATCCAGGCGTTACCGAAAGGGGACGCTGAAGATTTGTTGGAGATAATTCGTCGTGGCATCCAGGGATATAACAAGACAAATGAACCTATGGTCCAGGTGGCATCGATGTCAATAGCTGATGAGATAAACAAGCTTTCAAAATTAAAAGATCAAGGAATCATAACAGCCACAGAATTCGAAGAAATGAAAAATAGATTGATAAAAAATTTATGATGGGCATGATTTTTTCTGGCATACCCCAATAAGTTTAATCTTCATCCTTAAAAAATCGAATTTTGCGAGCAGAATATTTTTGGTTCTACAATTCACATAGTGCTGATATCAGATACCAGATAGATATTTTTTAGTAAATTATAGGAGGGAAGAAACAGACAGTCATTGATAATGACTGAAAACTGAAGATGGCTTATTGTTTGATATATGTTCCTTCAGTTCCGCATCAAGAAGTTTGGTTCTACAACTGTCATTATCGCATAGATATACTCTAAGATCAAATCGTTCATCTTCCAATTCTTTGGCAGTTGGACGCATGTAGCCTCTTTTGCATTTAGGACACCTCTCAAATTCTCCTAACATTCATTGCTTACTATAGTAGATACTATTAATTAATCTTGACTTTTCATCTGCGAAAGCGTCGTTGTTCACTCTATCACGATATTCTTATCTATGGATTATATCCAACATTCACACCTTAATGAAGCTCGCCCGATAAAACATTGACTGTATTAAACCAAAAGCATTTGTAGAATATATACCTGAAAAATAAACTTGTATTGGGCATGAACAATGAATGTAAAAAGTGGAAACACGGTTCTGTTTAGTGAGGAACGGATAATCAATCTTATTAATAATGATGGTGGTAAAGTAAATTATTATGGAAAGATAATGAAACCTATTGAAGCCAATCGGTGCTTTGATTTGTTATTTCAGAATATTTTATGGGAAAACGAGGAAGTTGTCATTTTTGGTAAGCATATCGTAACAAAAAGAAAAGTTGCGTGGTATGGTGACTCTAACTACTTGTATACCTATTCGAATACTACAAAACGAGCATTAGCATGGACAAAAGAACTTACACCCTTGAAGCAGAAAGTAGAGGAACTTGCTGGAACAAAATTCAATTCCTGTTTGTTAAATTTGTATCACAACGGACAGGAAGGAATGGGGTGGCATAGCGATGATGAAGATTCGTTGGGAAAGAACAATATAATCGCATCATTGAGTTTTGGTGCAGAACGCAAATTTTCATTTAAGCATAAGCAAACAAAACAAATGGTTTCAATTCTACTTGAGCATGGCAGTTTGCTTGTAATGAAAGATGCTACACAAAGTAATTGGCTACATAACCTTCCCAAATCTAAAAAAATAGTCCACCCTAGAATAAACTTAACATTTCGAACTATCAAAGTTACAGAATGAATTGCACTTGCATTCCTGCTCGAAAGACGCTAGGTTTCGGTATTTCTTCTTCATTTCTCCTTTCCATATCTTTTGCAAGAATAAAAGTATTGGATTTTATTTGACTACGAGTGTTGAACTCCGAACGCTATCTTGACACCGACTCTGTATTCTGTTATCTTACCACTGCTAGGATCAACTTTTGCTGTAATATCGTTAACCTCTAATCCAGTTATTCCATTAATTGTCTTCTTTGCTTCGTCTAGTGCTTCTTGAGCCGCTTCACTCCAACCTCTTTCCGAGCTCCCAACTATTTCTATTATTTTTGCAACAGTCATACCATATTGAACGAACTTATGGAATATAACACTTCACAGAATGCTGGCCATGATATCAACAATAGCTAATTTCATGCTCAAAATTATCCATGGAACTAGTATGGTATCAGCTTAATTTGAGTAAATTAGATCATGATAATAATTAATTCTACACCAGTTCTTATACGCCTCATCTAGCGACTAATTCTCAGCCCTTTGTATACTATTTTAGGACCTTGAGAATCTCGTGCGCAATTTCTCGTGCAATCTCAAGACGTAATTATCGGCATTGACAATATTGTTCCTGTCCCAAGAATTGAATAAGATAATTATAAAGCAACTAAAAGAAGTATCAAACTAGTTTGAAATTATGAACGTTCAATAAAATTCAACAGCCAAGTGCATAATCCCAGTACCCGATTAGCCCCTAATCCATATCTTAAAAAGACGTCTTATCGTATCTTAAATAGGAAATGAGAAAAGAGTTTATCGTCACAAAAATTGAAGCAGCACAAGATGGGAGTCCTTATGTTTACATTGGGCTCATCGACCCTAATGATTACAAATCAGGAGAAGCAAAACAGCTAAATCCTTTTGGTCCTCGGATGATGGCATTTAGCTCTCCAGAGGATTTGATGAAAAATTTGCCTAAAGCCATGGGAAATGTGACAGGAATGATGGGCGGTAACATTAATGATTCTCCGACGTTCAAGTTTAGCATAAGGGAATATGAAGAGATGGGTCTAAAAGTTGGAGAAAAAGTTTCAATAGAAATTAGGAAATCAACAAACAGCGGAATTTAATACGAAAATCCCGTTTTAATTAATTTATTGATTTCACAAGCTAATAAATGACGGATATCCAGACTAAAGCAATAAAATTTCTCTAGTCACGCCTCGAGAGGATTTTAAAAAGCTAATTATTTCTCTTAGCTACATTCTATCGTAGCTAGATCTCTGATTATAGCTAGGTCGTCTCTCAGAACGTGCTCCATATCCGTATCTTCTCCTGCTAGAATCAGCACTAGAAAATCTATTGGATCCTTGCCTGTTTCTGTATCCACCCCCGTTTCCATATCTACCGCCATAACCTGAATTTCTCCTCCAATTGGTCCTTGGATGACTCTGAATTCTTGGTACCTCGATACCCATTTCATCGTTCAATCTTTTGATTGGAAGCTCAGTATTTTTCAATATCCTGGTAAAATCATCCACCCTATCTTGAGAAACTAAAGAAATTGCCTTGCCGGTTCCACCCGCTCTAGCTGTTCTACCTATTCTATGGAAGTATATCATTGGATCATCAGGAATATCATAGTTGATTACATGTCCAATAGCGGGTACGTCAATTCCTCGTGCAGCTATATCGGTGGCGACAAGGATATCTTCACTGCCTGTCCTGAATCGGTGCATCGAATCATCTCTTTGCTTCTGTGACAAATCACCATGAATTGTGATTGCCCTAAGGCCCTGTTGTTTCAGTTCAATTGCCAATCGCTGTGTTCTTTGTTTTGTGGCAGCAAAAACTATAGTTTGTTTTTCATCTCTACTTTTTATGAAATTGCAAAGATGTTTGAATTTTTGTCTTTCTTCTACAATCAGATAGGATTGATCTATAGTATCTAAACTAATCTCCTCTTCATTGAGCTTCACCTCGTGAGGATTTTTCATATAATCTTGTGCCAGTCTTGATATTTCTGGAGGAATTGTCGCAGAAAATAAACATGTCTGCCTGTCTTCGTCAACATAAAAAAGTATGAATTTAATGTCGTCAATGAAACCCATATCTAGCATTCTATCTGCTTCGTCAAGAACAACAAATTTAGCTGCTTCCAGCTGAATTGTACCTCGCTTTACATGGTCAATTAATCTACCAGGTGTGGCAACTACAATCTGCACTCCTTTTCTTAACTGAGTAATCTGCAATGACATGCTTTGTCCTCCATATACAGCTAAAGTCCTTATCCCTACATATTTGGAAAACTTCCTGATCTCGTTGGTTACCTGCATTGCTAATTCTCTCGTCGGAACCAATATCAACGCCTGTATCGGTCCATTCCTTTTGATGTTATTCAAAATGGGAAGTGAAAACGCAGCGGTCTTCCCTGTCCCTGTGTGAGCTTGACCAATTACATCCATACCCTTTAAAATCAGCGGGATGGATAATTCCTGAATAGGAAAGGGGTCTTTGAATCCATTTTCATCTAGTGCCCTTAGCACTTCTGCACTTAAACCTAATTCTTTAAATGATGTCATTTTATCTTATTCCTTTTTTATTTCTTCAGATTTGTAACAAAAGTTACGGATGACGTGAAAAGCAAATATCATTACTTTACAAATCCGCCGTGCTTCCTTTGTATACTTATAGTGTAATAATAGAGGGATATAAGGTATGCGAATCTAAAAAGGATTAACGGACATTACTGGGTGAGAAGAATGTTTTAAATAACTTCAGAAAATATCTATTAAAACATGATGAGTGAGGATGGGAATTTACATGAGAAAAAATTGCGGGGCTCGGGTGGCTTTGTACTCGCTTACGTTAATGATGATGAGCAAAAAAAAGGTAACCTAGGCGGACCAGAGTTGTTCTTAGCTGGTATAGGTAGACTTTCATCAGAAAGATTTGTAAAATATCACTGTAACAGATGTGACAAGGATTTCGAAGGTTCTCCTGCCATCAGATACGATAATCCCAATGAAGATCTCGGGGAAGATGTAATCTTAGTTGAGAAGGGCGAATATAAGTGTCATGCATGTAATACAATAATAGCTCAATACAGAAAATTTGACTCGGCTTCTAATCCTTCACAGAACAACTCAAATCCTCAGGTTGAAGAAACACAACCCGAAGCATCTACGGAATCAGACGAGGCACCAACAAAAATTCTTGAAGTTGATAATAATTCCCAACCTGTCATGGTACCTGCTAATAGCAAAAGCGGATTTGTTTCAATAGAGTCACTTCTTGGAATGCCTGCATATGACTGTGATGCAATGTTGGTAGGCAGCATCAAGGAAATAGGATTACGAAGATCAACTCGTGGTAAGATGGAAATAAATTTCAAAGTTTCTAAGGATCAAAAAACAAACGATAACGAACCTGTTGAGGTTTCATGGAATAGCATTTCAAAAATAGGAGACATAATTCTTCTCGGCGAAACTACAGATGAGATACAATCTCAAGATAATACTGGAGCTCAGAAGGTGCGCGGTAAATGTCCATCTTGTAGCTATGTTAATGAAACAGACGCTGTATACTGTGCTGATTGTGGAAAAAAGTTAGACTGAAATTTGTGCACTTAACTTTATTTATTTCCAAGACCTATCCTAACATCCACTGCACAAGCCCCCTTTCCTTCTTCCAATACTAATAAAGGATTCATATCAAATTCTTCAATTTCAGGAAAGTCAGTTACTAGTTGTGAGAGACGCAGCAAGCAGTCTACAAGTGCGTTGATGTCGGCTGGTTTTTGTCCTCTAACTCCCTTTAATAATTTCGCAGTTTTTATTGATTCTATCATGTTAATAGCTTCCCGTTCATCTATGGGAGCTAATCGGAAAATAACATCCTTAAGTACTTCAACATAAATTCCGCCCAGTCCGAACATTATTAATGGACCGAATAGCGGATCATGTTTTGCACCTAATATGGTTTCCCTCGCTGATTCTATCATCTGTTGAACAAGAACGCCTTTTATTTCTGCATCTTGTTTGTATTTTCTAGCGTTACTCATTATTTCTTCAAATGATTGTGATACTTCCTCATCATTTAGAAGTCTGACCTTAACTCCCCCTGCATCCGATTTGTGGATTATGTCTTTTGATACAATTTTCATAACTACGGGATAACCTACTTCTCGAGCCGCCTTTACACAATCTTCCGCACTTTTGGCCACAAAACTCTTTGGCCTTGGAAATCCATAAGCAGAAAGAATTTCATATCCTTCTTCTTCAAGAAGATTAGTCCTACCAGATTTTCTTACGTTAACGAACACTTGCCTTACTTTTTCCTTGTCAACATTGAATTGTTTTATCCTTATTTCGGGTCTTTCCAGCCAGTCTGAAAATTCGTACATTGCTTTTAATGTTCTGATAGCAGGCTCTGCGTAAGGAAAGTGAGGAATTCCTCCATCAGAGAGAATTTGTTTGTTTTCCGTACCTTCTGCAAGGCCCATTAATGAAGCTAGTGAGGTTTTACCTGAACCAGCAGTCGTCTTAACTATAGTCCTGGCTAGTTCATTATAATCAAGTGTTGCAGAAGGAGTACACATAGTAACAATTGAGCCAACGTTCGGATTTGAAACTACCTCTTCAAGTACTTTTTCGAACCGATTATAATCTGCATCACCTACGATATCAACAGGATTTCTTGCGGATCCATGTGGAGGAATCACTTTCGCGATTGCCGCTTTAGATGAAGATATGTCAGCCATTTTCATGCCATATTTTGAACAAGCATCGGTCGATATGATGGCAGGACCACCTGCATTTGATACAATCACCACTCCATTCTTGTTTTTAGGAATAGGCTGTTTTGAAAAAGCCGTAGCAAGATCAAATAATTCTTGCATTGTATCCACTCGAATTACACCAGATTGTGCAAAAAGTGCATCGTACACTTCATCGGCGCCCATTAATGCACCAGTGTGAGACATTGCCGCTCGTGCCCCTTCAGGAGTTCTTCCAGCCTTGAGAACGACAATAGGTTTTTTGTATTGTAGAGTTGCTTTTCTTGCTGTTTCCATAAAGCGCCTTCCATCATGAATATCCTCTAGATACATGATGATCACACGTGTTTCTGGATCTTGGCAGAGAAGATCCAAAATGTCATTCTCGTCGACATCTATTTTGTTACCCATACTTATTACTTTTGAGAATCCTATTCCTTGGGCCATGGCATCTTCGACTGTGGCAGCACATATAGCTCCACTTTGTGATACTAGTGCAATTCCTCCATATTTTGGCGTGATCTTTAGAAACGTGGCATTCATCATATTATTTTTAGATAAACTCATAATTCCAAGACAATTTGGCCCGATCACTCTTGTTCCATATTTTTTGCATATGGCTGCCACCTCTTTTTCAAGCATTGCTCCCTGTTCATCAACTTCTTTAAAACCAGCTGAAACTATAATGGCACCTTTGATTTTTTTCGTACCGACTTCCTCCATTACCTTTGGAACTATCTTATTGGGAGTTGCGACTACTGCCAAGTCGATATCATCTGGCACATCAAGGACACTTTTGTACGCCTTGATGCCAAAAACAAATTCATTTGATGGAGTTACTGGATATATTTTTCCACCATAACCACTCTTTATGTTGGAGAAAATTGCTTTTCCTATACCAGATTTTTCTGATGCCCCTATGATGGCAATGGACTTTGGTGAAAGAAAGACACTGTTAGACGCATCATTCGATGCCATATAAAAAATAACATCTCGGTAACATAGTTATAAATGCATATGATAGAAGGCCACAAAAAAGATGCAAGTTATTAGTAGATGGCGATGGATTGTTCCAAATATTAAGCGAACAATCCTAACCCTGATTGTGATGCGCTGTATTTTAATTTTACATAATTTTCCAATGAAATCTCGAAGACGACGTTATCAATAATCTATATGCGTGGTAACATATCCATCCAAAAATATTGCATCTCAATTATGGCAAATAAATGGGACTCGCCATACTCACGGCATCAAAAATCAAGATCGACAAGGATGGGAAAAATTTAACCAAATATTTCTATTATTATCCACAAATGTGAAATTATGTGTATCTAGTGTTATCCCAATAATGCATGTTAAGTCGTAGCCAAAATTAATGTTGAATAAAGGCGGTATACAATATTTTATAGGATATAAATCGATCTGGACGTTTGAAGTTTAGGGCATATTCTTGATCTAAATAAATCATTCACTAGAGATCCATTTTGTAATACACTTAATGGCTCTCGTATACAAAACATTTATGAATTTGGAATATAATACATCTTGTAAATGAATAAAGGTGAAAGTGATAGCAAAAAGAAGGTTTTTGCATTGACAATACTTGGTATATCAATGTCGGTTGCTTTGATAAGTACTCTCATCAGTGTCATTTACTCTGGTAGTGTATATGGGCAAGGGGATGACAAGTGGTACGTTGGAAAAGGGGCGAAGCCAAACATGTATGTGACTTACAAAATCCAAAGTCATGATACAAATCAAGGTCAGCCTTTTACCATGACAATATACTTTAAGGAATTTAATGATACAGGACATTATTGGGTAGCTCCTGTCTATGTTAATGACCAGGGAAAGATAATAAACGGAACTTTTAATTTGAGTGATCTAGATTTAACAGCGTTAGGCACTTCTCAGATACCACCTGCCATGTCACCGTATAGAAGCGCTTATACTAGCTCATTAGAATGGCTTTCTGCTTTTGTTCCAAAACCTGGTCAGTCATTGAGTTCGCCAAATTGGGGTAAAATAGCCTCAATAGGAGGTTCTCCCATAGGTCCTGGTGGACAAGAAAAAATTACAGTGCCTGCTGGAACTTTCGACACTAAAGTAATTTCATGGCATAAGGGAGTCGATAACAAGATTTATTTAAACAGAGATATGCCATATCCAATTAAGGCACAGACCTTTGCTGATACAACTACAACAAATCCTCCACTTCAGTATGCTTTCGAACTCCAAGCGACGGGTCAAGGTCAACCTCCTGTTCCGAAGAGTGTACTAGAAATCCCAAAACCACCATTGACTATACAGACAGCACGTGGAACGTATTACATATCCTTGCTCTGGACACCAGACCCGATAAAAGTAGGAAATGAAACTGACTTTGGTCTCCTGTTTTTGGATAACTCTCAAAATGTCGTACCCAGAGTTAGCTACAGCTTTAATATGACTGACGTGAACGGTACTGTAATAAAGGATGTTCATAACCAACAAGCGCTAGATGGAACAGGAACTCAAAAAGTGAAATTTGAAAAGCCTGGACCGGTAGATGTTACAGTACGTGTAGAGGATGTACAGGGAGAGAATATGGGAGCGTTTGTAGAAAGCGCGGATTTCAATCTCTATGTAAGTAACTAGAAAATTAGTCTCAGGAAATAGATTTCAGGGATGCAATCGGTACATCACCATTCCTGACTAAGCTTCTAGAGACATAGCAACTGTTATTCACATTGAGAATATGCTCAGTTGTAATCCTACCATTGCCAATGAATAACTAGTAGGTCTTCTTCCTTTTAGCTATTATGCAATGTACTTTGGCCCCCCACCATCATTCTGTCCTTCCTCGACACCTGTCCTTTTTTCTATCATCTAGTACGATCAAATCCAATTATTCCAACATTTGTCGGTCATAATCTAAATCATTTTCTTCCACACTTCAAGGTAATAGCTTCACGAAACTGATTTCTTGGACTTTTGTTCTGATATAGACCGAAGCCTATTTTATTTGCACTCAATTCCCATCGTAATACATATTAAATCTACCAGAGCCTTAGGATTGTCGATGAAGCATATCTTTAACATACCAGTAATTATATTTCTGATCGTAATTCTTTGTGGTAACGTTTCAGCTATCTCGAATGCACAGTCGACTCCCATGAGCAATCAAGAGCCGTTGAATGGTCTAGTTATGAAAGGTATATACGTGAATCTAAAACAGAATAATATCAAAATACCTTCCGCACCACCCAATTACATTGAGAATAGTTTCAAGATGATCTCTGAAGCAGGATTCAATCACGTCAGATTTTTATTCTACTGGGAGGCATACGAGAGAGATCCTGATTCTTTCATGAAGGAAATAGAGTCAGTTGCTAGTGCTGCAGACAAATGGGGAATTAAAGTAATTTACGACAATCATCAGTGGCACACGTCATCCTGGCTTGAGAGACTGGGCACGGGATTCCCATGGTCGCTTTTTGAAAACAATTTGAAGTACATTAAAGATGGTGGAGGTAATACTCAACATCCCATCGCAAAACTGTTCTGGAGTGATTGGTGGAATAGGTCCGTCAAGGATAACCAAGGAAGAGATGGATGGAACCTAATGGCAGATTTTCTTAAGAAGATTGTGAACGTGGTAGATACTCATCCTAGTACGACAGGTTACGAAATCCTCAGTGAACCTCATGTTAGCACTGTAGACGAGTGGTCTAAAATAGGCAAGTTCAATACATTCATGGTTGGAGAACTAAGGAATGCGACTCAAAAAACTATCGCCTATAGTATGAATGTACCTGTTGATCTTAATAGCCCAATAAATATTACACCAGAAAATTTAGCAAAGATGATTCCCTTAGATAAGCAGAATGTTGTATTCAAAATAAGTGTTTATGGAGTTCCCAGCAGAGATGCGTACCAGAAAGAAAGATTTGATACCTTTTTGAAAACAAGAAACTTAACTGGCATACCTCTGTACGTCGGAGAATGGAATAATGTAGTGAGAACACCCGGAGAAGGAGGAGTATTCACAATTAATCCTAATGCAAGTCAGCTGACCGAAGATGATGCAGCAAAGATTTTGGACGAATTTAAGAATGCTAGCGTATGGGGCACTGCTTTCTGGAAGTGGGATTATAAGAGTGTAGATATTTCTAGCTTCAATCTTATAACTGTCAGTAATGGAATGTTGTTACCGACAAAATACTTTGACATACTTAAGAATGCAGTATCAAGTATTTATGGAAGTAATAAAAATTATACGTCCATAACTCGGTAAAAAATTCGTACATACGTCTCATTCGTTAGTCCATGCCAGATCGAAATGATCTAAGCAATCGAGAGCAGTCTAAGGTCTGATATTGAAGGTATTTGTGCAGCTCGTTTTAAGCAACATGTAACAAGTCGATTTCTTATCATTTTAGGACGTCCGTATGTTGTAAATTAATTAATTTGCTACGTTCATCCATGGGAATATTATTGGACAAGTGGTGAGGTAAAATCAAATCAAAGAAATATGGACCTTATTTCCTTTATGAAATTTTTTTGAACCTTGTAATTGCTGATTGGATTGCTGATTTGTGCTGAAGACTAGTTTCGTAAATGTTATTTCTTTTTCAGAGTTAGATCTATGCTCGTCGTTGCAAATCGCTATTTAAAACGATTGAAGTTACCATATAAAACCGCCAATAAGGTGAGAATTCTCTAGTTTAGTCGTGTTCTCGCCTCTAATAAATTGGGTTTCGGTCTTCTCTCATATTTAAGTCGTGATAAAACCTAATATATCTAAATGTTGTATGAGAACTAAGCAAAAAACAATTGAGCGTCCCTTGGACATCCCTCAAGAAAAGGAAGCAGAGTGAAATATACGATGAACTAACCTTACAGAGTTTCATGAGATATTATGGTTTTCAAACTAGAGACGAATTGATAAAATTTTTGAAAAACACATGTTCGGACCTGGGATAAATAAATTAAACTAATCTAATTTCATTTTGCTTTAACTTATTTCAAAAATTCCATATGAGCCTTAGCCCAATTTGGAAACAGAATTCTGTAGCCATAGTAGCCTACGAGCTGTTCTTTAGAACTTCAACCAAGGCTAATCAATGCACACTGAAAGTTGGAATCATCAATTGATTTATCAGGGTTACCTGTTTCGAACGCCCGCTTCGGGATTTCGTTCTCAACCTATATCCACAACAGGGGCACCAAATTCCATCCCATTTTATAAAAATATCACACATTTGACATCGCTTCTGACCATTAGCATACCGCATTTTGTTTGGTAATTTGGTTGCTCTGTGACGAATGCATATTCCCTTACAAGACATATAATATCACGCAATAGTACTCGGCAACAAACCATAAAACGATAGTATGATTCGTGTACCTGTGGTACATCGCATTTCAAATCTGCAACGACTATTTCTGATGTATATGCTATGTTACCCTGACAAAAAACGAAGGACTATGGCGAAGACTTGAAAGAGATAATAGACATGTAAAAAGTACAAATTTCAGTAATGCTTATAATTACAACTCAAATCTCACATTTCGAGGAATTCTAGTCCATGATTATAAAACGATATTTAGCTTCGAACTATGATAAGTTCCCATGGCTTTACAGTGCTGCTATGTCCGTCGAAACCATGAATAACCCTTTTTACTATGGATAAATACGATGTTGTATATTGTAAAGTAATGACTGATGAATTCGAAGTAAAATCAAAAACTAAGTATGAAGTAGATACTAAAGGCGATACTGAAAGGAATTTAGAGGATGCAGGAGACAAGATTAAAGCCGGGGCAAAAGCAGTAGCCAACAAAATAAAAGATCCAAATAGAGACCTCGGAACAGAATACGATAAAGAAAAAATTAAGGAAAAAGTAGATTAGTATCTCTTTTTTTTCTAGCTAACGAGTACAGTTATATTAGTTCCCAAATTTAGAAAAATGAATAAACATAATTGTAGGCAAATAAACTATTTTTGTATAAGTTGTTTGAGCATCTGTTATAAACTATATGGCACATTAGATAATCGATGATTCGTAATAAAGGAAGGTCCAAGGCTCAGGTCGAGAAATTATCATTTGATTCAAATTTCCGAAAGAGATCAGATCCAAACAAGATATACAGTAACCCTGTCCAAACAGATCAGAATGATAAATTTCTTATTTGTAACGACTGCAATCATAATTGTCTCACATACGAGCCCTCAAGAGACGGATTCTGCAACTGTGGTTGTCATTAGTTTTTATAATCTTACATGATTGTATGCTTCTAAAAAAGAGACAAAGCATTTTACGTTCGGAGAATATCCAATAATACTACTCGAACTTGGTTTATAGAGGGACTAATTAATTCCTGATGTACTCAGCACTACAAACGGCATCTTCCCCACAACGACTTTAATAACTAATCGAGTTTTTTTAACAGTATTCTTTCGTTGCATATCTTTTTCCCTGATTAAGTGGATATTTTTCAAACCATCTTTGTAGTGGCCGGTTTACCATAAGTCGACGAGAATTTGTTTACGATCTTCTCAATGAAAGAGACACCATTATTACGGTAATTAAATTTTAACCGTCCGTCCAAATTCATTACTGTAAGGGGTAACCAACACTGAAATAACGAAATTTTCCCTTTAAACTTCTCATTTCTAGTAATTTAGAGTGTAGATTATTAATATTAATAAGAATGATGAGTAACTTAGGATATATTGAATAAAATCATTGAATTGGAATATGAAAGTAAGCTATACTCACTTCTAGAAAAGAGGAAAATTTCAGAAGAACAATTTGACCATTTTCATAGAAGAGGTATCCAGATCATATCACCCTCTCATGACTTCGGACTAAGTTCATTAGGACGAATATTGCCGGAAATAGTTATCGGAGCATCTCCAACCTATATTAGTACAATGAAGGTTCCATATCAGGCAACAAGTTACCTGGCTGCGGACATAAGAAAGGAAAATAACGGCAATGATATCCGATCTTCTTACATTTACAAGCTGCCTGGAAAGCCTGCTGGAGGTGTGCCGCTTTTAACTGGAGGTATTAGAAAGATTGGCGATAATGTCTTTGCTTCCACTCACAGGATTTTGATAGGTTTCAAGGCAGTAATTGTTAGTGCACTTAACTTGATGGTAAACAAAGATAAAATATGGAATTGGCATTTTTTCGGTGATCACATCAAAGAATCAAATCCGGACATATATCAAGATCTGATTCAATTGGAAGAACAACTCGGCCAGAAAAATACAATCTGCCAGATCGTTGTAACAAGGTCTGCAGGGACCTTCAAAAAACTTCGGATAGCTGAATATTTTTACAAAAATAAGATAGCGGTTCTTGATCCCAATAATAATATCAAAGTAATTTTCATTACCGACCAAAAAGGATACGATTATGCTTGCCGCAGAATTCCACCTTCGGACCTCATTGACTATGTTGTTACAGGAGAAGAATTTGATATATACCAGGGAATGCTGACCTTACGACGTAAATACAATATTAGTATAATGTTAAATGATGGAGGACGGCAATTCTCAAATGGTGTAAGAGATGCGGGCCTTCTAGCAGAAGAAAGAGTGACTCTGGAACCTTATCCAGGCGAGAATGTAATTCCAGACGTTGAGAAAGTTGATCCTGCATCAATAATGGCCATGGATGGAATCGGCCTAGATGGAAGTGAAATTGAAGGAGCTATAATGGTTCATTCCACAGGTATTCAAGAAGAAAAAGCAAATGTGTATGCCTATCCACTGGACGAAACAAAGGTCATTTAGATATTCTAGTTAAGAAAAAACCAAGGATTGATCATGAGAATTTTTAGGACAATGAAGATGTATACGAAATATAAGAACAGTACTGCAAATCACAGATCAAAAAGAAATAAACTTCGAATACGCTGATAGCTCATTTCAGAAAATAATAGAATGAGATTTGATATACATTCAACGTTGATTGGGAATAGCGTAGTACTTGTAGTCGTTGTTACATTTGCAGTTTTTCTTAACCTGGGGTACCAGTAACATTTACACTAAACCATTTCGTTAGGTTGCTAGGACTATTGATACACGACAATTTAGCCGTTATCTTATTCTGTCCTTCCTTAATAGTCGTGTAGTTAGACATCAGGTTGAAAATCCAACTAGAATAATCGCCATTGCCACCACTACCTGCTGCGTTTGCATTCTGATATGGCTTTACATTGTTTACTATAACTGCCACTTGACAATTGGCAGTCGGGTTGTCAGTAGAACTGCCATTAATTGGAATTGCTTCGCCAATCTTTATTTTTTGTCCATCAGATGGTGACGTTATCTTTACTCCAATTTCAGGCTGCTTTATTTGTGGTTGAGAAGGTGTAAAAGGAGAGCTCTGTGCAAAAACAACATTCCCAACAATGCTTACAACTACTAATCCAAAAACCATAGGAAATAGGCTTGTATAATTCATGGCAAACAACTAAATTTAGGACTTCATTGGCTATATAGATATCTATTGCCTTCTGCCTTCTAATACGTCGCTACATATTTGTAGAGAATGAAATTGGCTCAGATGGTTATTTCATCAATAAGAGGCATCTACTATAGTTTTATAGTACGAGTACCGCAAAAAAGAATCAATTAAAACGGGATCATGCACTTAACGACGCTACTAGTGGACAGTTTAGAGAAGAACCTTCATCTCTCCCTCAACCTGACACGCTATACATTGAAAATGGAGCATGCAAGAAAAGCCGCACGAGAACTATCAAGAAATATCGATTAGTTATTATCAATTGTTCGGGCTCTAAAGCAGAAGCAAGGCATTTCAGATAGAATTCTGTCCGCCAAGTATCACCCGTAATTGTTACTAATGATTATACAAATCTGATCTTGAACTCTTAATCGACTCCTAAAGAATCATCATTACCGTTATTGTAAAAATTACGAACTAAATTTTGGAAAAAATTGCAGAATCTAGAATATGTTGCTGGTTATCGGGAAGTTCAAAACGGTTCTGTATGAACAACGACTCTCGCAGCTCCAGTTTCTTTCATAATACTATCTTGAACAGATGTTGAGATTTTGTGAGCCTCCTCAACCGAAGTAACAGTTTTTTCTGTCGCGGCTTTAATGATTATGGTAAGCGTGACGTGTTGTTCTCCATTGACATCAACAATTCCGATATCTTGACAATCGATTACGCCCTCTGTCTTAAGACATAATTTACGAATATTTTCTGTGGTGTATGGGCTTGGTTCCTTTTCAACCCCCATCACCTCTGTGTCATCTGTACTTTCAGTTTCTATATGAGTCGTTATGTCTTTCACCTGCGGAATTTCGGTTTTAATTCTTTCTTCGAAGGATTCCACAATATTGTGTGCGGCTTTCAAGTCTAAACGTCTATCCACTTGCACATCAAGATAAAGATGAAGAGGTTGCCATATTTCGCTCATATCCGAATCATGACTTCTTGAATCGGAAGAGACATCGTGATCATCTTTGGTTTTCGGTTTTTGAACTGTTCCCAAAAAAGGGGGGGAAGTCGACGACACAATTCTAGAGAGATATAGAGAGTGTATGTTCCTTATTCCATCTGTTTCTGCTGCAATAAGCCTAATTCTATCGGTAAGCGTCTCTGTGGACGATTCTATCGCATCTACGTGTACCAACACATCACAATTCGGCATAATTTCCCTTATTCTATTTTCGACGGTAGTGGCAATTCTATGAGCTTTATCATGAGTACATGTACGTGGAACCTCTATATGCAAATCAACAGACATCGAGGTTCCCATGTTCCTAATGCGGATATCATGCGCTTTAGTAACCCCATCTAATCCTGATATCGATTCTAACAGAAGATGATACATTCCTTTGGGTGCTTTGTCCAATAAAACATCTAGAGTTCTCCTTCCAAGCCCTAAAGATGTATAAATGATCATCCCTGCTATTACGAGGGCAGCGTAAGCATCAGCATTAGGAATATGAAATATTGAAACAGAGATTAATCCGATGATAACTATCGATGATGAAAGCATGTCTGCTCTAAAGTGAAGAGCATCTGCTTCCAATGCTTGGCTGCCGTACTTCCTCGCAGTCCTGTAGAGTGCCTTTGAACGCCCAAGGTCGACAACAACGGAAAGAATCATAATAACAAATGAAAATATTGTAATTTCCGGATAAATATTCTTGAACAATATCCTATCTATACCTTCATAAAAAATCCATCCGGCAACTGCGAAAAGGAGAATTATCGCCACAAAACTTGAAAGGCTTTCAAATTTTGCATACCCAAACGTATATCTCGCGTCTGGGGGTCTTACTACAATTTGTATTGCATACAGGGTCATAAATGCCGCTATGACGTCAAGTCCAGAGTGCATTCCTTCAGATAATATTCCGAGACTGTTCGTAGAATATCCAATCAGAAGTTTAATTGAGGCTAGACCTACAGAAGCTATTACTGAGGTTATTGCAACTTTACGCTTATCCTTATACGCATTGATACCCTGTAAATTATTTAAAAATCCTTTCCTGTTATCTTCATCATTGTACTTTCTACGAACCTCTTTGTTATGATCTTTTACCACAATTAAATAGGAAATGTATTGACTACGTTATATAGATTAATTATAAGAAAACTGATAACTAATAACTTAGATTTTCATATAAGAACGCTTCCCAATCTGAAAATTGTAAAGTTGGCTGTTAAGATAGAGATTGTTGAAGAGCTACCAGAACTAGAACCAAACCAATGTAGTGCTAAGTATTTGTTGTGTTTCATCGATATCAGCTCTTAAGGGTGAAATTGTTTATTCTCAAGGGATTCCAAACAATAAGGACAAATCGAAGATATCGGAAGCATTCATTGTAGATTGTAAAAAGGAATATGTCCTACGGTATACAGCTACTGACAGCAGCCGCTATTCCAACACATAGATTCTGTTTAGCAAATTGTTCAGTTTTACAAACTAGAAAGGTGTTGATTAAGGTTTCACTATAACATTCACCTTATCTGTATGTAAGGATCGAACCCTAATCACAACAGATTAGCTCAGTCCTCACAGTTGATATTCCTACCTCTATCAGTTAACCGTATCCTATTCTCGTCAATGCGACCAACAAACTCCAGCTGCGGTTCTTCTTCCATCGAATATCCCCTCACATGTGATATTACATCATCTAAGGTAAAATTATTTGTAGATTTTCTCCATATTTGTTCGATTGTAAAAGCATTAGGTCTACCATCCTCGTTGACTTCTCTGTCTCTCTTACATAATTCTTTAAAGAAATTTCGTCTCATAATACGTCCATCATTATCAAGATCGTCTACTGCGGGTGCATGACTCATACGATTTATTACTTCATATCAGATTAATAAAACAGTAAGTAACATTCATTTGGGAAAGCTAATTCGAGTGGGTAAGTATTATCAACGACCAAAAAATTTGACACTATGACGCCTGCGACCTGCAACACATTAGTCATTCCAGTTAGTTTAGTTACTCACCAGTGACTCAATGAATACTGATAACAGCCATACAAACCAATTTCATATGTTATTGCTCGAGAGGTGCGGTGTACCAGCTTTACTATTTCAGAGACTCCAAGGAGCTACAAGAGCGATAAAATTAGTTATTAAATAGTCATTAAATGGAATAAAGATAGTATACTATTTTGTTCCCTTTATTTCGACGCTAGCCTTCAATGCTTCAAGAAGATCTTTGCTAACAGCTTTCTCCTTGGGAGCTGTTGAGACAAATGTCTTGCCCTTAATTTTTGCATCAATGAGTTTTTCGAGTTCTTTCACGTAGTTATCAGAATAATCACCTATGTCAAATTGTTTCTTACTATATTTCTGTACTAGAAGTTGACCCAAAGATATTTCTTGGGGATCAAGCTTTGATTGTTTTGATTGGGCAATTTCTGGGATTTCATCAACAGGTCTGATTTCGTCTAGGTATTTTAATATGTGCATAACTATGCCTCTTTGATATGGTCGTAATGCAACCAAATTTTCCCTATCTTTTAGAACTACTTTACCAATAGCTATTTTCTTACTGTCCTTTAGAATTTTTACTAGTAGGGAATAGGCCTTATCATTTGCACTTTTGGGATCGGGGGCAACATAATAGCTCTTGTCAACAAAAATTGGATCCAATTCTTTGTTGTCAACAAATTCTTTAATGTCGATACTCTTCGTAGTCTTTATTTTTATCTTATCTAAATCTTCCTTCTCGATTATAACATAATTATCCTTTTCTACCTCATAGCCTTTCTTTATTTCGGTATACGGAACTTCTCTATCTTCAACAGGACACCATTTTTTATATTTGATTCTGTGTCCGTTTGCACAAAGTTGGTTAAAGGAATATTCGTTTTCTTCAGTAGCAGGATAAAGACTCACAGGAATATTAACAAGCCCAAACGATATATTGCCTTTCCACATTGACCTCGCCAAAGTTCTAAGTACTTATGTATTTCATCTCATATAATCTATAGAGTAAAGTGTTATGTTACAACGTTCTGGCCAACAAGTTTCCGATTTGGACGAAACGAGAAGCGTTGTAAACGTCGACCTAGTAGCCAAATATTTTTGGAAGAATCAAAAGTAAGTTAAGATTACAATTAAGTTATATTGAGATATGCATTATCTTTGTAATGTTGGTGTGGCCAGATGATGTGATCTCACAGCTTTCCGGTGAAAAATACATCAATGTGGAAACATATAGAAAAAGTGGTCGTATCGTCAATACTACTGTTTGGTTTATAGATTTCAGAGGCAGGATTTGTTTTAGAACTGACCCTAATTCTGGAAAGGTCGGGCGCATAAAAAATAATCCCAATGTAAGAATCGCACCCTCTGATATTCGCGGTCATGTAAAGGGGAAGCCGATTGAGGGGGTAGCAAATCTCCAAAATGATACAGAATATGAAACAATCAATTCGATGTTAAACAAAAAATATGGGTTTATGGGAGTTCTTGTTAGGCTAATGTATAAGCTTCGTAACATTAAGCCAATGATTGTGTCTGTTCAATTGCTTGATCCTACGAATAAAAGAGATCAATAGCGACGAGTTATGTCGGTCTGGTAAATTTCTCTATAATCCGTTTGTGCTGCGGATACATTTTTGCAAGTATATCTCTGTCCCCTAGCTTCCAATCATGACAATTAAATCCTGGGGATACAGTGCAACCAACCAAAGCATAAGAATTGGGGTCCTTAACGGATGCCGCAAACCAAGACCCTGACTTTACGATTGCCTGAAATGTTTCTCCATTTTCAATATTTGTCCCTAATATGACTTCTTTTAACGTTCCATCTGCTTCTATTATGTGTAGTTTCATACTGCTTCCGGTATAGAAATGCCATATCTCATCTGATTTCATTTCGTGGAATGATGAAAACTGTTCTCCTACTAGTAAATAGTAAATAGCAGTACAGACATGCCTGGGGCCATCGTATTCTGGTAAGTTTAAAATTGTATCAGACCTGTATGTTTCTACAAAATAACCGCCTTCTGGGTGTCTTTCAAGACTGAGTTTACTGATCCAATACCCTACAACATTCTTCAAGGCAGAGAATAAATACAATGAAACTAATCTATTTAAAGAATGAACTCAAGAAAGGCACATGATTATTAAGACCTTTTCTGATGGTGAGAAAAGAATTAGCAGTACTTGTAAAAGTGGACACTTGGAAACGGCGAAGCAATCCCAATGCTGTTGGACATCCGAAATGATTTGAATGCAAAAAGTTGAAGTCATGCAAATTGTAAGCCGGCAACTTACATTCGATCAAGAAGAGCAGCAGATAGATATAAGAATTATTGCCTCATGATTAAACACTAGATAAAATCAAAATCTCATGTTGAATCCAATTAAATGGGATTTTTTCGAACTGATATCCGGGGGAGAGCATTTTTGGTGCTTTATTTCTAAGATGCCTTAAATATTATAGTGGATAGCTTCAATATTGTTGCGCTATACTGTAATACCAACCTACTTTCATCTGTTCGATAATATTCGGGAGACTACAATCTTTGTTACCATTTTTATGATAACAATATCCATGTTCTTCATGAGTCCAATAAAGGGACTCATTGTTAATTGATTTTTTCTGTCTCCCATACAAGAAGCTCCTACTGACGGAACTTTTATCCGTCTGCGTGTATTCAAATACTTTTCATGCGAAGTAATGTGAATAGACTCAATATACATTCTAATGCTAAATCAGCTTTTTAGAATTCCAGAATCGGGCACACAATAGCAATATTTTTGATGGGTTGGAGGGATTGGAATGTGATACGAAGCCTTTGGTTTAATTTGGGAGTGATATGTGGGCTTTACCTTTGAGGCGTCTGGAAGGTGGATCAATATTTGGGCTTAAACATCAATTTTAAGAAAAGTTGCCAATTATGGAAATCTCTCAATTTTCTATCCTATTATTATAGGATATCCGATACTAGGAGAATTTGCAGTCACTTCTCTAAGTATAGCAAAACTATTCAGTTTTTAACACTAAATCTATAGATAGAAATGAAATCAAATAGTCACTAGAGATAGGTAGTTTGCCAACACTTGCACATATCATGGACACTTTGTCCGACGATAAATCATTAGCATTATTCAATACTATTGCACTAAATGGTGGAAATAGCACTTTATTGATCAGTGCATTGAGTCTCACACGTAAGCAGTATTACTCTAAAATATCTAGAATGATAAAGAATGGATTAGTTAAGAGATCTAATGGCAGATTGTCGCTTACTGCCTTTGGTAAAATAATCTATCAGGCTCATCTCACCATGGGTCAAGCGATTGAATTTTATTGGAAACTCAAAGCAGTGGATTCTCTTGAAATTACAGACATACCTGCGGAACGTTACGATGAGATAGTACAGCATATCATCGGTTATGGGGACATGGCTAAGTTCATTACCAAAAGCATAAAGCAAGAAGAATATGCAGCTGCTGTTATGTAATATCGATACCAATAATAATCTATCTCAATTCTTAAAGACACCATCTCTTTTACTTTCAGAAAATAATATCAGTTTGCCATTACTGAAAAATCGGGTAGTTATAGATCGTAAAAGTCCGTTTTGGGGGATTAATATTATATCGAATAGGACAAATTCTACCAATATTAGACAAGTGAGATTGTATGGTACTAGGGATACATGACCAAATGTACCCTCACTGTCACACGCATAGACATTTACACTATTGCTCCGCCGTTAGCATTTGACCTTTTCGCGGAAGTGAACATTCCCACTGTCACTAACATAGATGTATCCTTTTGAGTCGATTGCAATATCGTGTGGAATCAGAAACTGGTTATCCCCGCAACCCAGAGATCCCCATTTCATTACGAATTGACCATCAGGGGCAAATTTCTGAATCCTTACATTTCTAGTGTCAACTACATATACGTAACCTTTCGAGTCGACTACTATGCCATGATTTTCAATGAACTGGCCGTCTGCGGAGCCTTTTGATCCCCATTTCGTTATAAAGTTACCATCGCTGTCAAATTTTTCAATGCGTGAATTATTTCTTCCATCAGTAACATATACCATGTCTTTCGAATCAACAGTTACATCATGTAAGTGAACAAATTGACCATTCCCAGATCCGAAAGAGCCCCACATCGTAATAAATTTACCATCGTTATCGAATTTCTGAACCACAGGGTTCTGCTGATCGCTAACGTAAACGTCCCCTTTCGAATTGACCGCTACTCCCCATGCCTTATTAAATTCACTTTTTCCCTTTCCCTTCGTTCCCCACATCGTAATGAATTTGCCTTTACTGTCAAATTTCTGTATATAATGATTTCCATAATCTGCGACAAAGACGTTACCATTGTCGTCCACAGCTATACTCTCAGGCTCCAAAAATTTACCGGGTCCGGTTCCCAAGGAACCCCACTTTGTGATAAAAGTGCCATTGCTGTCGAATTTCTGAATATCACATCTTTCAGCATCACTTACATACACGTTACCCTTCGAATCAGTTCCAATACCATGCGCATGCAGGAATTGACCATCTCCTGTTCCCTTTGTACCCCAAGCTCCAACTAGTGTTCCATTGCTGTCAAATTTCTTCACGGCATGAAATCCTGGAAGATTATTAGCCTCACTTATCCCTCGGGAAGTAGAATTTACGGTCTTTGCGATGTATATAGGAGAGCATACGCTGTCTTGTTCTTCCGAGGTTTGCGATGTAGCGATATCAAAGTGGACCGATGAAGTGCAATACAACGACAAAGATAGACTTAGAAATAAAAGTACTTTATAGCTGGATTTCATGCACATTGCTTTTAACAGAAAGGTGATATTAGTTTTCTCCTGGTTTTTAATTTAATATCGTAGAATAGAGAGCAGGGTATCATAGTCATAGCATGCTGATGTTTTTATTATTGTTTCAAGGTCTATCCAGATATCTGGAGAAACAAGATAAGTTATGAGATTTCTCATGGGTTTATCTCCCTAATGCTGAGATTCATAAAATCCCATGTCAAATTGTCTGATCTGAAAGTAGCTATAGGACCTGCGTTAGTGACCACATAGTCTTTATCTCTGCCGCATGGTGCACTGTTAAACTCATTGTCATCAGACTTGGAGTACCATCCACCATCGTCGACCAAGTCAGTCACTTTTATCCAATAATTTGTATTAGTGTTATCTATGTATGATTCCAACTTCACTGCTGTGTCATTATTGACATTGTACATTATGACTTTCCACCCTATCCAGCGTCCAACCAGGGGACTAGTTACCTTTTCTGGTCCCTTTTCATCAGTGTATCCGCCAGTGAACCAAAGCTCTTTTTTCCACCCGACGGAGCCTCCTACATAAATCCCTCCGATATATGCGGTAGCTTCACAAGGTACCTGTGTATTGTGTCTTCCACCTCTGGCATACCAACTCAGGTCTTCATCCTTGACGGTTGAGTTATGGTCAGGAAGTACATCAATAATTTTTGCATAACCTGTGATCTCTACATTCTTCCATTGAGGTAATCCAGGTGGAGTGTTTACATTCATTCTAACGGCTGGACCTGATATCCTCCATCCCCCATCACTCTGTCGAGTAATATTCTGGTTAAAAGTGAGCGAAAAAGCGTTATCGTCGAGAGGCTTACTCATATTCATGTACCATTCTCTTCCTCCTTCTTTTGTGGGATAGATTTCCTTGATTCCAAACTTATCTAGTCCAGATAGTTTAGCAGCAGCTGCTTCTTGATCTATATAGATAGAATATGATTGTTCTATAGCAGAATTTGAAAAGATCAAGGCTAATATAGATAAGGAAATTATTAAAAGTAGTTTAGTATACACAGTAAGTATAATGGTATTAAATTGTCGATATTTATTTGATAACATGTATTTTTAACAACCTGATTGATATTCAGAATTAACCATTTCGAATGGTAGACATCTCATTGATCCGGTCAATATATCCAGAAGGAAATAGAATGTTGGAACGTTGATTCGATAGTAAAAGTCAGGAAGGAACAATTTTGAATATTTTCCACTGCCCAATTGAGACTATGTATAGATATCCGTCAGTTTGGTCCAATTCCGAGTCGGTTATTCCACCAAATCCCTCCCCAAAGTTGTCAGAAAAATGGACCTCAATCTCCTCTTCCTGCACATCTACTTTCGTAAAATATTCTATCTGTAACAAATTGATAGATGAGTCCATAATGATTAGAGCTAGAATAAACTCGCCTTTTGTGATACTCACTAGTACCGTTCATTTTGTTAGAGATAATAAAGATTATTAAAAAAGACCAGACCGGTTATTTGATTTACTCGAGCTGAAGGGTGGGTACTATGACTCATGACTAATTCATACCTTTTTGTTTTTGGTTTTTTATTGACCGATACAAATTTCCTGACATTGCTAATTTAACAGAAACCGACCAGTTATCATCCAGTTTTTTCTTCTTCGTCCTGATGGCCGAGGACTCGACTTCATGATCATTACCATAACTAAGTTCCAAATTCATATTTGGTTTTTTTCAGTCTTACGTTCGGAGTGTTTTCGAACTATAAGCAATTGAGGGATAACAAGAATGGATTGGTTCTTATTATAAAAATGAACGAAGCTTGGATGAAATATTCATGTATATATGTGCTGCAAATTTAACAAATTATTCTCAATGCAGCAATAAATAGATCGAATGACAGTATTTAATCTTGGCTAACAAGAGCTTGGGAGGTTCTAGACGTAATGGGTTGTCAATCCAGTTGCGTTTGCCGATGCCCGATTAGGACTGCCAAAGTAATCCTCAAGTAATTATAAGAAAATGCCGCCGTACAATTCTTGACATGGATATGTATTCGCAGTGCTTCACCAAACGGTTGCAATTTCAATATATTGTCTATTCCTACCTCCTAACAGGTCGTTCCTGAGCTGTGTGAATAGTTTGCTGGCTTTATTTCGGTGAATAATTATTTCAAAGTTTAAGTAATACTAGTTTATCAAAAAGTATGAATGGCTGATTTATGGGCTTTTGTTCTAGTCTCGATTCCAGCTATGATCATATTAGGACTAAGACATGCACTTGATGTTGATCATATTACTGCAATAGACAACCTTGTAAGACTTCATAACGCAGCAAAAAAGGCTAGATGGGTAGGTGCGGGATTTAGCATTGGTCATATGGTTTCAGTCCTAACTGAAATGATCTTGATCATTTATGTAATAGGAAGCGTCACAGGAGCTGATGTTCTTTCGTTTTGGGGTGGCATCATTGGTGCTATTGCTTTGGCAACAATAGGTGCTGTAAATATTTATTCAATGAAAAGATGGGGAAAAACTGGATCTGCCATTCTTGCCAGTAAGATTTTGGCTAGAACGGGAATGTTAGGACCATTTGGATCTTCTCTTGTTACAGGACTAGTATTTGGATTAGGATTTGATACTGCAACTCAAATTTCAGCAATTACCCTTTCGGCTGTTGCTTCTGCTACACTTGGCGTACAGGTGGCATTGATCCTGGCAGGCTTCTTTGCTATGGGTATGATTCCTGTAGATACACTTGATAGCATTATGCTTCGTTCAGCTTTCTCAAGAATATTTGATAAAAAGGGATTTAGATATATGTCATTTGCACTAAGTGGAGCTGCGATGACCGTGGCTGCTGCTTCTTCTTATCAAATTCTAACTGGGTCAGATATCTTGCCAGAGCTAACCGGTCCCATTTTAGCGGGGGTAATAATTGGCTCATCATTCGCGTATGCCTTCGGAATGTCAAGAAGAACGAGAGGCAGCCGAGAATTGCAAAAGGTGACTAAAGATGATTATTCAGATAACGATAAGGATCTTTATTTTTCAGCTGCAAAAAAATAGTTTTTCCAATGAGTAAATGTTTCAGTACGTCACCTAAGTATCTTAATAGTTTCGTAACTACTGTATTCCATGTTCAGTACACAGTTTCTTGCTACTTCTATTCAATTAAGCTTCTCATAAAAAAGAAAAGTCTCTCAAAATACTTATTTCGATGGGAAATTAATTGACTACATGAGACATTTCTGTGATAGAAACAAAGAAAAATTTGCTGTAACAGCTGCAATCTCTATTCTTTCTGTCGTAATCCTGATTGGTATAGAACATAACTTTGCCAATATTAGTGCCCAAACAGATATGGCAAATAATACATTGTTCGTATCGGGTTCCGCGTCTAACCAGACAAAACCTGACAAGGTTACTGTCTCTTTAGGAGTAGAGACAATTGAAGATACTGCACAAGCAGCCTTGACATCAAACTCTGACCTGATGACCAAGGTACTAGAAGCATTGAAAGCGGCAGGGGTTCAAGAAAATGAAACAAGTACTTCCACTTTTAGCATCACTCCAAACTACAACTATTCCTCTGACAACACTCAAGGCAGGCTGATAGGATTTACTGTAAGCAATTCGATTCAAATTGAAAGTAGTAATATAGAAAGAGTAGCAGCGTGGATTGATGGAGCGGTATCAGCAGGAGCCAATAATGTGAATAACATTTACTTCAGTTTGTCGAATAAAAGGTTGGATGACTTGAAGAACTCTTTGCTAAAAGACGCTATTGATAACGCAAAAACAAAGGCTGACATTGCTGCGAGAGCTACTGGTTTGAAAGTGATAGGAGTAAAATCAATAATCGTTGGAGAAGCAGGACTGCCTCCGCCTATCCCCATGTACAATACTGAATCTCTTAAACCTGGAGCGGGAGCAATATCAACACCAATAATATCAGGGCAACAGGAAATCTCCATGACTGTGAGCATTATCTATCTCATAGGATAGATGGATAATCACTCTCTTTTTTTGTACATACTTAAATATCCCTTCAGAGGTAACATCCTCGCATTTTCTTTGTTATTCTAAAGATATCTTGGTCCCATAACACTTTACACTAAAATCAAAAGTTACGAATAAATTTCATGACTAGTTTTAAAAATTGTATTTCACTAAACATATTCTAACGATTTAGACTGTGTGATATTTATATTGATGTGAGACCACGATAGATAGATTAACGTGAATACAAGGACAAAAATAATCATAGGAATTATGACTGCAATTATTGTGATTACTTTTGCAATCTATACAATTTCTCCCCTTCTCATAAACACTGTAATAAACGAACCCTTACCCTCATCGTCAGTGTCATCAGATTTCCAAAGGTTCATGAATATGACCGAAGACGAAAAAATTGAGGCAGCAAACAATATGACTCAAAAGCAAAAGGAAATAATAATGACCGTAGCTGCCAAGGATAACAATACTGTAAGCGAGAATTTGTCAGTCGCTACAATGTCGGCATCATCAAACGAAACCTTGATTGGTAACTTTGTGGGTGCTGGAGATGAATTCCATAATGCTGAAGGTGTAGCTAAGATAATTCAACTTGCTGACGGAACTGATATCTTGAGATTGGAAAATTTCAAGGCTACTAATGGACCTGATTTATATGTCTACCTATCGACAGATAAAACTAATGCGGATATAGTCAATCTGGGAAGATTGAAAGGCAATATAGGTAACCAAAATTATCTTATACCTGCTGGTACTGATATAACAAAGTATAATACCGCTCTTATCTGGTGCCGTGCCTTTTCAGTAATTTTTGGTAGTGCTCAGCTTTTTACAAAATAGATGCCAAAATGACGCATTTCTAAATCGGGAACGCCACTAACCCATGTAACACAGAAAGATGAATCAAGAACTTGTCTTGCAAAATAACTAATTTGGGATAGAACTCATGAATACTGCAATTCAATTTATTTTTAAGGTCGAACAATGAATATGGTTATAGGATCAATTAATTATGAAGTGTGCATGTTGTGGAGAAGAGATGAAACTAGATAAGGAGACTGGAAGAACTGTCTCGTACAGGTGTACAAATTGTGGATTGAGTAATACTGAACTTAAGAAGGGTGATTAAGGCCTTTTATGCATGCTGGAAGGAATGGACAAGCTAGGTCAGTCTATGTCCTCCTAGCATACGACTATTTTCTTGTCATAGGTCTTATGAGACGAAATAGTTAACATTTTGCAAATGACAATGCAATCAAAACTACCTAATTGAACGCACTACCCTCTCTCGACAGCAAGTTGCCATAATAATTTATGTAAATCCATCATCAGCATGACCGATACGGGCTTTATACTCTTGTGGAAGTCACAGTTCTATTAGAACAATAATTCATTGTGCAAGAAAATGTAACTATCTATTAGAAATACAATTGTCCTTCTGGTATGCGGAGTTCGAAGTTTCATAAAGGTTGACTTTGAAGGATGTTAGGATTATATGACATGAAAAGTGCATTCCTGTGTTTTGAATGTGGATTATCCTTTAGTAGCGAGAACATGAAGGAAATTGTAGGTGACTGGTTTGGAGTTTGTAGGGAATGTAATAGAACATAAAGTAACTTCACTCCTCATAATTTCGTCTACTCACTTAACTGCCCATAGTACTAACTGCTCAGTATACCGAGTACTAGTTTTTCTCCGTGATATGTATAGCTGCTATCGGCCATCGATGCAGAGTGATGTCATGCTATATTATTGTGCAGTCGTTATGATTGAGTGGAACTATCAGTAGATGACATTTGCTGAGACTTTATTAGTCTAATAGTCTTACTGACTCCATCTAACTTTTCCTTCATCTAATTATGGACGTACTTACTCAGAATTGAGATTCTATTATACCATTCAAATTTCAGATTATTATGTCCATCCATGATTTTTTCGACATATTCCAAATTATTTGGGTCATAAAACTTAAAAGCCGAATTTATGTAAGATAGTTACCGTAATACCCATTATTTGGAAACTCAATTTATCGTGGTTTCAGACCATTCAAATATAGACATTATCTTAGGAGGGTCATAATCTGAAAAGCTTCCTGTGACGGAAATGGTGGCCCATGTCGGAAAAGTATCATTATCATGTCCTATTTCAGCAAGATATTGCCAGATTCTGGGACAAACTTAATTAGATCTGTCGCTTATTGGATAATATTCTCACTTGAAGCGCGATATTGTCAAAAATAGCTTGATTGCACAGGACGTCTTTAGCGTTCTAGCTGATAGGTATTCTTCCAATATTTTTAGGGCCGTATACTCAGGTCTTAAGGCTTCTTCAACCAATTATATAGGTGGCTTAAGTAAAAAGCAGTTTTACACTAGACTCAAGAATCTAGTTTTATTAGGACTAATTGAAAAAAGGGACTCGTTCTACAGGACTACGACTTTTGGTTCGCTTATTTACAATTCACAGATTAAAACAATGGATGGTGTTGTTGATAGTTATTGGAAACTAAAGAGTGTTGATGTATTGGGTAGAAGAGAAGACTTTCCATCAGAACAAAAAGATACAATAGTGGCGGAAATACTAAAGTCAACGGGTAATTACAAGACCATTACTGGAAAACATCTGACAGGAATTGAAATTGTAAAAAATTTTGATAACCTGGTAAATAAGGTCTTAAAACTGCTAGAGAACGCCAAAAAAGAAGTTTATTTTGCTACACGTTACCATCAACCCGATGTATCAAATAAAACATTTGAAACATTTGGAAGAGGGGTAGGGATACACATACTAGATGGAAATCCAGAACAGATTAGTTTGGAAAACAGGCTTAACGCAATAATAAGAACTCCTCCTAACAGACAGACTTTGGATCTTATTAACCAAATAGTAAGATCCCCTCAATTTGACTTGATGAGATTGCCTAACCTGCCGATCAGCTTCATGGTTGTTGATGGTATTCATGTTATTTATGAAACTGCCAATTACTCAAATCCAGAACAGTTCACCACGGCATTAGCAATATATAATGATGAAGTGGAAGCGCAGCGCTTTATAGACTACTTTTGGTCGCTAACTAAAAACGCTCATATTCCTAAACTTCTACAGTTGGCTAGACCAACTTAGATCTTCCGGATATAATATATTCTTACAGTACATAACAAAAAAATCAAGAGACTTCGTTTTTTGATAAATTAATATTATTTTGTGATCAGGTATATGATACATATCCAATCCTAGAACTTACATGAATAGTATAGTTACTCAGAAAAAGACAAAGTTTTGGGGATTGCGGGATAGTCGAGCTTAGATTTTCAGTGTATAGTCATGTCGCTTAATAGAAAGTTTGACTATCTAGTACGGAGTACCCTTTACCCTCTGGTTCTTTAAGGCTTCGATATACCATTCAAATTCATTGAGAAATCTTATTACTTTTTTATCATATGTTTCATCAGTTAGATCACCATTTTCAGAGAACACGTTAGTTACCCTTGGTATCGTAAAGGCTGATGGAATTGAAGGAGCTCCCAGTTCAGCAAATACCAATCTGAGCTGTTGTGCTGCATTCACCCCACCTAATACTCCAGGTGAATAAGATACTATGGCAGAAGGTTTGAAGAAATATTCTTCAAGAAAGTAATCAAGAGTATTCTTCATTGCCGCAGAAGTACTTCGATTATATTCTGGCGTAACAGCCACGTATCCTTCCGCAATTTTTATTTTGTTTCGAAGATCCTTCAATTTCTCGGAAGGGTCAGTCATCTCCTTATACATTCTATCTAATAAAGGAAGTTTCACCTCAAGCGGGTCGATAAAGAGCACAGTATGATTTCGACTCAGAAGCTTCTTCTCGATCCATTTCGCTACCTTAATTCCTTGACGATCCCGTCTAACGGAACCTACAATTACAGCGATCTTTGCCATGATCCCACTCCACTAAGCAATAATATTTAATATTAGTTACTCCGGCTATCATAAAGAAAAATATTCTGGCTTTCGGCATGAGGATGGATGCTTCTACCTTGGATATCGATTCTGACAGCAATGATAGTGCCTCTACTAGAGCAGATGAGAATAAAGACTATTGCGAGGAATACTGCATGTGTGCTGTTTTGTCCAAGTAATTAGTTTGCAGTATTTGCGAGAACAGCTAGTAGAAGATATTTTACTTTGGAATCAAGAAATCTATTGCATCGAATACTTCTTCGAGTTCCTTGGATACCTGATCTGAGAACACTCCTAGAATTTCAAAGTCAGCCGCTTGGAGTCTCTTGGTGCTAAACATCGCAAGGACTCCTATGACATTGTGACTATGAGTCAGAGGATATCCTCCAAATGATTGCAATCTTTCTCTCTTAGCCCATTCAGGATATCTTATTCTCTTGTCATTAATAACATCATTTGTAATTGTTGGCTTTCCGGTAATTACTATATTCCCTATCTTATTTGAATCGGCAGGAACCTTTGAAAACTCCCCATTAAGATTCTTGTACTTCCCCGCTGTAAATTTCAAAATAAGGTTTTTTCTTTCCTTATCTAACAGCCATATCCTAGCAAACTTAGCATCAAAATGTTTCACCAAACTTTCGACTATAAACTGGAGCTTGTCGTTTAGCTTTTCATATTTCTGTAAAGAATTAAGAATCTTGTAAACCCGCCATTTTTGTTCTCTTGCATAGTAGTCATCAATTAGTACATAAGGTGAGGCTTTTACCATACTTGATTCATAAGAATGGAAATCTTTTATTAATTCAACAAATCTATTCAAGAAATTGTTACTTTCAAATTCATATTGCTCAACGGAATCGAAAACAAAATGACATACCCAATCAAAATCTCCTGTCAGTTTAGCGGAGTAAATGCAAAAAGATGATTCCTTACAATATTTTTCAAGGCGAGAGGTCATGACAGATGTGCTAGCTGTATATTTGAATTTAAGAAGAATTGTACGATTTATTTTTTCAGATACTAAAGTTGGATTTAGAAGGAGAGAGTATCCAAGTATAACGTTGGATTTCTCTAATTTCGCCAATCTATGGCGTACAGTTCTATCGGTAATTCTGTACCCTAAATTTTGGAGATACCTCGTTATCTCATATGAGGACGCACGTGAATTCTTCCCTAGATGGACTAGCAGGATTCTATCAATTTCGTCTACCACTAAAAAAATATGGAGGACCTTGTTATTATTATGTATTGTCAAATATTGCCAATTAGGTAATTCAACAACGAAAAAATATATATTGTTGATATCAGTTTGTCGTAGGATTTCCTAATCGGCAACGAAGGGCCTCACTTGTTTCCGGAGAGAATATAATCTAATTTCATGCATACTAAGATATGAAAATGGACTTTTTTGAAATAGATAGAGTGGTTGAGGATCTTGCAAAAAACTATGCGGCTCCGTGCACTACAACATGGTTCAAGGTAACAAACAATAAGAAACCATCCGACGAGGAATACCGTGCAAAGGTAGTAGAATTCATGAAACAATTCGAAAATATTCTCTTGGCGCGATTCCCAGAGGGTGAACAAGCCACACTCTGTTTAGAGTATGTCAAAAAGCAATTACAAGCCCAAATTTCACTAATTCGAAGAGGAAATAACAAAGAAGTAGAAAGGCGATTCCAGTACTATGTCAATTATAATTAATGATTATACTTGGGATAAATGCTCCGCCTTGGTCACGTTCAATTGTGAATCGTTCCATCTTGGCCCAAACTTAGATACAATAGCTAATAGCTTCCGTGACCCATGTTAGACATAACCAGACTTGCGGTACCAGCCATAGCAATACTCGCTATCGGTGGAATAATCAGCTTTCTTCTTGCTTATAGTTTCTATCCTGAAAAGCATGAGAATGTTACTGTCGATGGCAAGTGTTACGAGTTACTCGGTGCAGCCCATGAGCAGTATGTGAATCTTGCTGCAAGAAGGGACATTGCGACCTTATGGCTACAATTGAGCAAGGTCGAACCAAGAGATGCAATAATACCCATCATCCTTAGTGGCAAGGACTCCGATATCGAGCATCTTAGACATAGCTACCAACTAAACACAACATCACAACAAAAAGTGAAATACTATCCCAATATTGATGCAAGTGTAGTAACGGCGAATATTGCCAAAAATCAACTTCAAAATATAGCAGGAAATCTGACACTTAAGGATGTCTATCCATCGGCTAAGACTATATCTGGAAGTATTGGAATCGAACCAAATAATTACATAACGTCAGCAGAGGGAATGGATATTTCAGTTAAATCAAAGGAATTCATGAGCAACGGAATTAAGGAAATAATTGCCAATTCAGATGGCGTAAAATCAGCTTATTGCCGTACTGGAGTGTACTAATTAGAAGTAAAAGTCGTGGACGATTACAACCTGAGGTTTAGCCCATCCCTCAAATTTTCGCTAGAGATGTAATAACGCGGAAGTCGCACCAAAAGCGAGTTGGATTCAGTATCAAACTAATTCTTATTCTCGCCTATTGGACCGTGTGGTAGGCTTGACTATATAGATCAGTGCATATCATCCATTATGTTAGGATAAAATCAAAGGTCAACAAAGTCAAAAGGAATTCAAGGGAGTAAGTTCTACAATTAAACCCTGATGCCCTTTGTACTTTGAATCCATAAGCTCGAAAATCCTATTGGTTAACTCAGGTTCGTTCTTCGGATCGACTATTCGTGCAGTACCTTCAAATGTTCTATCGTGCACGCTGAATGTAATTCTTGAATTATTGCTGATATTCTGGACCCAATGTGCTTGCTCTCGACGCTCAGAGATTACATAATACCTCTTGTTGTGTTCTACAAACCAAATCTCTATTCTGTGCTCCTTACCTGTAATCCACCCTGAGGTAATTAAATATAGAAATTGTGGTTGATTCAATCCTGTCAATTAAGTTCTGAATAGGACAATTCATACTTTACCTTATAGTTATACCATCCATGAAGCTATGATACTTCAGCGAAGACCCGATTTTCTGTTTCTAGGTCCATATTATGGTTCCATCATAAGCTAGACCTCTAATCATATTAGAACTAATCATATTAGACAATCTTATTCATCAGGTGAACAATCTCGAGTCATATCAAATTTTATTCGCAAGCAGATGAGGCACGGGCAAGTTCGATAAGATATGTTTCACAACATTAAACTCACACCACACCGGCAGGATATGGCAAATGATTGTTCTATGAATCCTCCGTAAGGGATATCAGTAAAGGACAGTGGATCCATAGTTAGATAATTATCTTATATAATGTCTGATACCATATTAATTGAAAAGTGAAAGGAAAACATATTAGAAGAATAACAAGTTTCTTTACAAAATTTTACAGAAGGTATAGCACCACAATATCTCTCAACAAGAACCTCCTACTTTCAGGTACTGTTGGTTTTATTGTTAGTCTTGTGGTTGCATATGCATCTACGAAATATTCCACTGACAATTTTGCAAATTCTGCTTTCACAGTAATAGCCGGATTCGTATTCTCTAAAGTAATTTTTGCAATTCTCTTTCATCTTGACAATAAAAAGAAGTATACAAAAAAATTTACTGGCAAATTAAACTTGCCTGTTTTAAAGCAAATAGTAACAAAGATGGTATTTGCAGATTCCATATTTGATATTATCAATAATGTAACTAGATTCTTCATTCTACTGGAATTACTGAGAATAGAATATCCTCCTGTACAAGCTGCAATAATCGCATCACTGATAGCCTCCTCTTTTTCTTATTTAGCCATAAATTTGATTGTAAGACGTATTCATGTATTTGGCTCAAAGAAGAAAATATTCTGAGGTCTAATTATTAGTTTGTAGCATTGACTTCTTAAGTGCGCAAGACTAAAGTTCCGTAGAATCTCAGGTAAATGGGTCTAGATTATCAGGACTCAAATTCTTGACAACCTCAAAAGCGGTCGTCATTTCCATTGGTTCGGACCCGGGTGCGAATATTCTAAATTTGATGTGTACGAGTCCTGTTTCCGAAATTCTGGCTATCTTCCACGAAAAAGAAGTTTCCCCTGCTGCTGATGTCATGTTTTCAAATACAATTGAATTTCCAGAGGGACCTGTAATAGTTGCCTCTACCGTAGCATTTGACAAAGGTTGACCTGTATTTAAATCCGAAACATTAAGACGAACTGTCTGCAAGCTTCCCCTCGGAATGGGATCCATGTCCGATTTGACTACCGCTGACAACTTTTTCATATTCACAGGCGGAATTGCGACGGAACTCTGTGAGCTAACGTTACTGGTTTCCTGGGTAGTTTTGTTTAACGAGTCCATTTGAGTGTTATTGACATTGACATCCATTTGAGTGGTATTAACATTGATATTTGTATCGTTAGATACTTCCTGTGATTGGTTGTCGCTCGTGGTAATATCTTTAAACACTCCAGTAAAGTTGACGCTATACCATTTTGTGGCATTGGCAGGAATAGCAAGACAAGATATCTTAGAAGTCAGCTTGTTCTGTCCTTCCTTTATCGGGGTATATGATGAATTAAGAGTAAAACTCCAAGATGAATAATCATTTTCTTTGTTAGGTACTGTTCGTTGATAGGGCTTTACGTTATTTGCAATAATTGAAATTTCACAATTGCTTGTAGAATTATCACTGGA
>JAKEIK010000073.1 GCA_022545895.1 Nitrososphaeraceae archaeon
AATTATTCACAAAGGTTGAAACTTGTACAGATGAAAATGTAGACAATTGACCTTTGTATCTAGCCTAGGAAATTCGATTTAACCCTTCTGCTAGATTTCCAATCAGAAAGAAAAGAGTTCAATTATGGAGAAAGAAGATATGCTTCCGACTCGACAAAATTCTTTTTTTGGGTCAGTTCCGCCTGTCAAAAATATGATTACTCGGATAATTCATAGTCATCATTGTAATTATGGGATCAGGCCACAATTCGTGATTACGGTTGAGTGAGACGTTCTCTTAGTGATTTTGAACTGATCCAAGATAGAGCCATCATTTGAGATAAAATTAGCACTTAATTTGTTCTTTGAAAAGTTCATTGCCAGAATTCCAAACTTTGAGTCTTGCTGTAGTACTGTATACGGTGCCTGGCCTGATAAACCTTGGAGGTTTACTCCGCCTGTTCCCACTATTACATAGATCTGCCCTTCAGGATTGTTGTAATTATTCTTACTCGTACTTGTTACCGTTGGACTAGAGAGATTTTTGGAATTGCAAGAAATCGGATAACTCGTTTGATAATTGTTAATATGACCTTCCAGTACTAAATCGACTCCAAATTTATCAAACAATGGATGATATGTCTCCCTGAGAATTTTGTGTCCTGTACAAGTATATTCAATGCAGGTATTTGGAGAAGTATAAAGCGGTGTATGTAAGTTGACAATTATCCACTTTGTACTTGGATTTCTCGCGGCAGATTTTAGATCCTCTAGCACAAAATTGTACTGTTTGGAACCAGCTGCGAAAGGCAGTTGTGTAGACATCGTGAGGATATGTACGTTTTGAATATTGTAAGAGTAATACTGTTTTGAAAGTCCAAAATAATTCAAGTATGAACGTAAAAGAGTGGCATTTAGATCATCGTGGTTTCCTATATTGATTCTTGTGATCGAATTGATTGGTTTCACGATATTTAGCCAGCAAGAGGGAGTGTCTGAATAGGAATAATCTCCAAGGGCTAACACTAGGTTGGCACTTGAATTTTTTATATTGGCTACCGTATCGCGAGTATTTGCTGTACATCCCCAATCACCAGCTGCAACAATCGTAAGGTCCGAGGCTGCTGTGACATGATTAAAAAAACCAGTATTACTGGTCGATCCCGTCAATAGAACAACCATCCATATCAGAATCAAAAACCTATGAAAATTAGGAAAATGCAATCTTTCGCGCGTTGTATTCAATATATACTCATCGTCTCTTAATTTAGAATTTCAAGAAAAATACATTACTTAATTACCCACATCGTACGAATTATCGAGTTGTTACATCCTCTCATCTTCTAACAACATTAAAGTGGTAGTTTATAATAAATGATTTTAATTCTGTAGATTCGTTTTGCGGAGCCATACCTCTTTCCATCTATAATTACACTCATTACAAGTTAGTAATTGAAGTACGTTGCCATCAGCCCTGCGAAATGTCTCAATGTTTCGCAAAGTAGACTTGCATTTGGCACAGCCAAAGAATGACATTGGATTTCCATCGAATTTTGTGATCACCGGTTCGCGTTTTTTGACAGCTACTCCTGCGGCTGTGCGATCCAATATTTCCAACCATTTTTTATAGTTCTGTAGGTATATATCTAAGCTCGGAAATTTCTTCTAGAAGAATAGTTGTTAAACTTGGGAATTATACAAGTATGATTTGATTAAGCATACAAATGCGCTTCTGGGATGCCGAAATCAGAGTAATGAATAATATACTTTAGATCGACCTCTCAACAGTCCGGTTTTAATCCATTTTTTTCATGATTTGGATGTCTGATTGCTACTTTGTTTCTCCATTACAATTTTGCATTAGTCACACAGTAGTGATACTTTGGAGATATATGAAAATTTTTGATAGTTTTCAGATAACCGGCTTTACTGATATTCAGTGGGATTGTTACTTCTGAGAAATTAGATAGTGGAATAAAATATCATATTCAGAGCTTGGCAATGGTAAAATAATCTCCATCTGTTTCGCTAAGGCTGTCAAAAAATATTCCTGTTAGCCTTGTTCCGTTATTGCTAATGTGAACATCCAGAAAGCCATTACGTTTAAACTGAGTGGCAACAAAGGGATACTGTGCCACAAGATCATGCAGCTCTTCGCCTGCTGTTCCCACTGTGATAAAAATAGGACCCCCAGGATTTATGTAAGTAGAGTTATTTTTATCCGTAATAGTGGGCTCCGAACCATCGTTTCCAGTTAATTTTTGGCATTTGGGAATAGGTGTCCAACTGTCTGGCAAAGATCAGAAGGAGTACACCTGTGTATTGGAACTGATCTAAACGATCACATCGATGGAAGCAAGGCCTCGGATATTGTCATAGGACTTGCCGGAGATGATCTTCTGAGGGGAGGATCTGGTAACGATGTTTTGCAGGCCGGTTTTGACGATGATAAGTTATATGGTAATTCGGGAGACGACAACTTGCAAGGAGGACCTGGCCTTGATCAGCTGTACGGCAATTCAGGTGACGATATTCTATTTGGAGGTTTCGATGACGACTTTATATCAGCTGGGGATGGAAATGATGAACTCTATGCTGGCGATGGTGATGACGTACTACAAGGTGGACCTGGAGCCGATTACTTTGATTGTGGCGGTGGATTCGATATAGTCATTGGATTTAATCCAGCAGAAGGAGATACGAACGCAAATAACTGTGAAGATGTGATTCAACATATTTAGAAATGCTTGCTTTCGATACTAATGATCTCAATCAGAGACATGCTGTTGTTGTAGTAGAAATAGAAATGGACGTGAGGATCACGGATAAGATATGATTATATTTGACTTAATTTGGAATCAGAAAGACATTGCCCGAATTTCGCTCTAAATCAAACTCTAGAGCTGTCTTTTCGACTATTATCCTAGTCTCACTGGTTCTGTCACTTATTGTCTTGAATCTCAATACCTTCAACTACCAGTTCCAAAAAGCCAGTGGAGCCTACGTCAAAGCTAAGCCCATCTCGGGGGGACCCAGTGTTATTGATCCCAATTTGAAGGTAGAAGTAGTGTTCAAAAATTCTGGCAAACTCGAAACCCCTACTACGAGTATGGCGTTTCTCGGTCCAGATGATATATTGGTCTTAGAGAAGAATGAAGGGAGAGTACAGAGAATTATCAACGGACAACTTCAATCCAAGCCATTGCTTGAGGTGCCAGTTGGAAATGAGGTGGAATGGGGTATGCTTGGGATAGCCACCACAAAGAATGCAGGAAAAACATATGTCTTTCTATATTACACTGAGGCCGAAGCCGATGGTAAAGGAGTGTTGGGGAATCGCCTGTATAGGTATGAACTGGTAAATGACAAATTGGTAAATCCTCTTCTATTGTTAGATATGCCAGCAAACTCTCTTCAAAAAGGTCAGGAGAACAATCATGATGGTGGTAAAGTTTTGATTGGTCCTGATCGAAACGTGTACGTAGTGATTGGTGATGTGGGAAGTAGAAATGGTCAAGCTCAGAATAATGAAGGAGGTGATCCTGTAGATGGGACCAGTGGCATATTAAGAGTGACCCAAGAAGGACAACCTGTAGGTGAAGGAATACTTGGGGATACCATCCCGCTAAGACTATACTATGCATACGGAATACGTAATAGTTTTGGATTTGACTTTGATCCCGTAACAGGTAGTCTTTGGGACACAGAGAATGGTGCTAACGATAAAGATGAAATTAATTTGGTCAAGACAGGGTTCAACAGCGGCTGGAGCCAGGTAATGGGCTTTCCACCAAAACGATTCAATCCTGAAAATGATTTGGTCAATTTTGATGGAAAGGGACATTATAATGATCCTCAATTTGTTTGGAAACAGACTATTGGTCCTACAGCTCTACAATTCTTGAATTCAGCAAAATTAGGCAAACAATATGAGAACACGTTTTTTGTAGGTGATGTAAATACTGGAGATCTTTATAACTTTAAACTGAATGCCGATAGGACAGGATTGCTTTTAGAAGGCCCACTCGCAGACCATATGTCAGACAGCCCAGATGAAGAACAAAGCGTAATCTTTGGAGAAGGATTTGGTGTTATTACTGATATAAAAGTAGGTCCAGATGGCTATCCGTATGTTTTGGGTTTTGATGGAACAATTTATCGAATAAGTTAGACGTGTCGATTATTCTATTCCTAGATAGATACTTCTGGGCTACCATCTACGCTGGATGAGCCTCATTCCAGACGTTTGGTTTGTCATTAACCCATACGCTCCACACCTGGACATCAATGCCTTTCTTCAATAGATTGATCTGACGAAGGCGTTGGTTAAAGGCCGTGCCATTATCGAAAAACATAAGCCCGGCCGACTTTCTGGGGATGTAAATTTTACATCTGATGGTACAATATTTATATATTAATTCCGCGTATATTAGTATAATTATTAACGTTTACGATGAAAAATTTACTATGTTCAGCATGTAACGTTGGAGACAAAATGATCACTGATATTGAATCAGGTGAAATAGTCTGTGGCAGTTGCGGGATGGTAGCTCAAGGACAGATACAGGACACAAGGAGAGAGTTGACTGACAACCCTGCTAGTGGACTCGGTAATGTATCTGGCGTCGGTCCGCAGTCCTCATTGGCTATGCATGACATGAACCTCTCCACTATGATTGGGAGATCCAACAGGGATTCATATGGACAAATGATTAACTCGAGCAATCAAGCCAAAATGAGTAGATTGAGAACTTGGGATATGCGGACCCAGTTCACTGACAGCTCATCTAGAAATCTCAGAACTGCATTCACTCTCTTGAATAATTTGAAGGATAAATTGGCCATACCGGATTCTGTGATTGAGAGGACGGCATATACCTACAGGAAAATTGAACAAAAGGGTCTAGTACGTGGCAGGACGATTGCTTCTCTTCTTGCGGCTTGCCTTTATCTCACATGTCGTGAATTAGGCGTCCCAAGGACTATAGATGAGATTCAAGAAGCCAGCAATGTGAAAAAGAAGCAGGTGTCAAGGGACTATCGAGAAATAGTGCTTAGCCTGGAGCGGATTGTACCTCCGGTAAATTATTTCCAGTGTCTGGAGAAAATTTCGAACAAACTCCAATTTGACGGAAAGATAACAAGAAGCGCAATGACTTTAATGCAAAAGATCTTAGACCTTGGGATTTCGGCTGGCAAAGATCCTATGGGACTAGCTGCAGCAGTACTTTATATCATATCGCAATTTGAAGGTGAAACCATAAAACAGGCAGACATCGCAAAAGTAGCAGGGGTTACTGAAGTAACACTCAGAAACAGAACGAAGGATGTAAAGAATAAACTCTCCCTAATTCCTTAGGACATATTATCAATTGTCTAGGATACTTATGTTCAGTTTAAGGTATTCAGACATTGTATGTCTATAGTGCTGCAAAGCTGATGATTAAAACTGATTGTTTTATCATACACTGCTCTCTTGTTTCTGTCTCCTAAAGGGTAAGAAGTGAGTTTTACCCTTATCTAGAATACAGTTAAATTCAATGTTGTGCTTATAATTTTGTTCTTCCAAGAACATCTTAACTGGTGGAGGTCTATTCAAGTTAGCAACCTCCAACAGTTTTGCCTGCTGGCTTGAATACATGTTTACTTCAGTTATTCTAAAATAATTCCACTTTTATCAAATTTCTATAATGGATCAGATGTATATTCTCGCAAAGTTCTTGCAGACATAAAGTGTTTTATGTGATGTTACCTCAATATGATTACATGAAGACTACAGTTACATCAGTTTCTGAAATTAACGTTGACATCGGAATTTCAAAAAACAATTTGGAAAAAATTATTGGCCTGCTTAATCACGATCTAGCAGATGAATATATTCTTCTTACCAAGACTAAGAAATATCACTGGAATGTTGTAGACCCAAGATTCAATGATTTACATAAGTTTCTAGATGAGCAATATGAGTTGCTCTCTGTGGCAGTTGATGATGTCGCTGAAAGGGCAAGGTCCTTAGGTGGAAAATCAAGGGCAACTCTGAAGGAGTTTATTGAATCGTCCCAAATTCGAGAAGATCCAGGTGCTTATCCGGACGGTGACTCGATGCTAGGAAATCTGCTAAAAGATCATGAAACAATAATAAAAACTCTCAGAAAACATATTGAAGAATGTCAGGAACTGGAAGATGAGGGCACTGCTAATTTTCTGACAGATAAGATGGAAGTACATGAAAAGATGGCGTGGATGCTACGTTCATTTCTGCACACAAAATAATCACATTTTTGTTCAAAGCAGAAATTGAATAGCATTTTGAGCGAAATCAGATGTCTCATTTGCTAGACGTTCTATCCTTATCGAATGAACAAACAGAAAGTTAAACAGAAAGTTAGACTGTGTATAACATTGTCTGCAAGACTAAAAGTGCCAGTCACAGTAACAAAGAATAATAATAAACAAATCTCCGTAGTATACTAATTGTGAACTTGATGCATTGATCTATTTACAATAACGGAAATTACCCCACGGGTATCTTTGAGCCATACCCCTCTCTCGGTTCCGAAACGGTGATCCAACAATTATAAACTATAAACTAATTTTGTCGTTATTTCAGCATGGAGTATGTTTTTGGACGTACTAAGGAGGTTCGACAACTCGAAAGGAAACTGGCAAGTGAAAGTGAAGACCTGAAGAAAAATGTAAAATCGCTTCATACTCCAACTTTGATGCGTTCTCTTAAAAGGAAGGTTCAATTGATAAACTGGACATTACAATTAATAGAATTGAATCCAAACATTCCAATTCAGGAGTTAGAAATCATAATAGATTGCAATATTGATAGTTTAGAATCGGAATTGGGTGATGCTCAATCCCGATGGCAAAGTGACAGAATCTTCGATGAAATTAGATCCCTGGAATGGATATTGTTTACAAAAAAAATCCTGCATTCTTCCATGGATCGATTCATCTGGTGAAACTCAATTCATTATTCTTAAAAGGACTAATTCGTAAAAAAAGATTGAAACAGAGGTCCAATCACGAATTTTCAGATTGAATAAACGATACTTATTTTTGGCTAATTGCAGAACATATTTACTCTTTGGTTTTCTCACACATCTCAGCGAAGGCTATTTCCGCAGCTTTTTTGAGTTCGTCAGAAGATAGATCCTTCTTATGGGTTGCTATAGACCAGAGATGCCCGAATGGATCTTTTATGTAACCCCAACGATCTCCGTAAAACATATCCATTACTGGGTTCAACACTGTAGCACCCGCAGACACAGCCTGATTAAAGACAGCATCGACATCCTCTACATACACGTACATACTTACTGGGCTACCGCCAATAGATTCTGGGGAAAGACTGTTCATCTGTGGAAATTCCTCAGCTAACATAAACAGAGAATCACCCATCTTGAGTTGTGCATGTGCAATACTCTTGCCATCAGGTGTGTTCATACGGAAACGTTCTTCAGCACCAAATGCTTTTTTATAAAATTCAATTGCTTGTGCTCCATTTTTTACAACCAAATGCGGTGTAATAGTATGATGCCCTTCGGGAATTGGTTTTACAGTCGTAGACATGATCTTTCCTGCGGTATTGATCCATAAATTCCTTACTTTTCAAGTTACCGTAAATGCAAAATTTCACTCGCGAATATCAATGACTAAATTTTTAAAATAAACTTAATGTTACTAAATTGAAATTTCTTATACATTTAGATA
>JAKEIK010000074.1 GCA_022545895.1 Nitrososphaeraceae archaeon
CATTCCTTCCTAAAATGCTTCAGTGTGACGTTGTTGTTGGCTATTCTATTTTTGTTAGTCGCATACCAATAACATGGACTACGAATCAACAAAAGTCTTCAATTGATTCATAGTAAATACTATTACGCTTGTGGGACCCACCACCCCATAACGGAACTAAAGTCGCGAATTATCACTTTCTTCTGCATACATTTGGCAAACAGGTGTATTAACCTGAAATCGAAGAATATCCTGGTGTCATCTATAAGTTTTACACAGGCAATCCATAAGTTCACACTAATACCATCTTGAAACCACATCGTTATCCAAATCTCAAACCGGTTATTGGCAATTCTGAACCCATAGAATTGCTGCGCACGAATGTTGTGAAGGAATATTCTGTCAGACTTATATGCTCATTATCTGAATTAAATGGAAAATAACGAGATAGATTGCTTCTCTGCATACTAACATATTTACAATGCGTTCTTATAGACGTGGCAACTATAGGAAGTTGTGTCTGTAAAAGTGGAATCAATTAGTAATGTATCTTTGGATGCAGAAGAAGCCGAGTTCAGAGAAAGGTATTCACGAGAGTTACGTGGTAAAAAGCAAAGAGTATATGACAGTAATCTTGGGCATAATGAATTGGAGGAAGAAAGGAAGCAAGTTAATCAACAAGCAATGAAGACGCCTGGTCGTAGAGGTGAAATAATAAAGAATGAAGAAATTGATAGAGAAATTTCCAGGCGTTATAGAGAACACAAGAAAAGTAATCTAATTTCCTAGTCTTGTAATAAGTACCCGATAGAATTGGCTTTATTTAAGCCAATCACATTGTCTGTAGTAGCAACTAAAAAGCTAATGAACAAACAGTTGGGGATTTGCCAAATAATCCCGGCACAATTTCATTGAAACTAAATTAAAGATTTTACTATCAAAAATGTCAATTTCGATGTGTGTTGAGTCTTAATCATGTCCATTCAGGACAATCATGTGGTTCACCAGTTGCCCAATCTAGGGGAACATGTTTCCCTGAAATTGACATATAGTTTTCATCAAAGAAGATATTTCCTCCACATCTAAAACATTTTTGATTTTCACCAAAACCTATTTTTCGATTATTGTGCCTGCAACTGTGAGGGTCCCCATTATCATCCAAAGGAATGACCATACCGTATCCATTTCGAATATTGTCATCAAAGAATATCTTTTCACCACAATTAAAGCACGATACCATTTTATTACCCTACTAGTTTCGTCTCCAGAACTGGAATGTTCTGAATCATTATTCAAATTACAATGATATCCCCGACAAATATAACCTTTACAACAATACCGACGAAACCTGCTAAAGTATTTTTACTAGCAGAGCAGCCTGCTTTGACACTTATCCAGTATTTTAAATAATGTAGTAAGTTACAAATTTGCTTACCTAACAGGACCGACAATCCAAAAGTGAGTATGAAAATCGGGGTATTTTAATGAATGAACTTCTTCAGCTGAGTTTTCTCAAATCATTTTTTGAAACCAAAATAGCGACCATATTTGACCTGCATAATAATTGTGATAAACAAGCCAATCTTGCGACCATGAGTCGGTTCTATTCCATTTGCCATTATTGCAGATAAAAAAAGTGAGATTCCAAAATAATGCGGCTTACTACTATTTTGAAATTAACATCTTTCAACCCACATGTTTTGGCCGAAAGGAATTTGAGATTTGTTGCCTATTCGTATTGATCCTATCGACAGACAATCGAATATTTTTCAGCCAAAAACTGCGAAGGGCAAACACACCTCCTGGCTATGAATGCATGATTGTTTCATCACATTGAAAAGTAATTATAAGACATAATCTTGACCCCGAATAAGTTTTGACAGTGTTTGCATACCATACAACAATTCTTCGAATTCTACCCAGAGTTCGAAATATGTTTGCAAAATTGATCTATAAAAAATTCTTATCAGAATATAACCTATAATTAAAAAATATTATAAGCGCTAGATATGGCAGGTGACAAAACAGATTTAATCGTTCAAAGATTTTTTTTGAGATAATTTGTCTTGTAGTAAAATAGGGTATTTTAACGTTGGCCAAAAATTGCCCGAAAAACTACCAGAAAATGACGTACCATTCAATCACACACTAGACTCTACAATATTATTCTCTGCCGCTCCTTACATCAGAACTAAAATAAGCTATCACCATCACCGAACAGGACTAACTTAAACGGGACTTGGTATATTCAATTCTAACGAGTTCTGACCAGGACCAAGATTAAGTCACCAGTATTAAATTATGATGGACCATCAGACTTGGATCTAGGACTTCTTACATTGCATAATTAACCTGAAGATAAATCTAAGATATAATGAAATGAAGTATAGAGCTAATACGGAAATAACCATTGAAATAATAGAATTGATAGCCAAAGGAGATTCAAAGAAAACGAACGTCAGGTTCAAAGAGTATCTAAGTTTCAGTTATCGTCCTAAGAAAAAGACAAATTACAGAAAATTGTTTGAACGTGCTCTAAAATATATAGACATCCACAGGTACAATAATGGACAATTATTAGACAAATAGCATTTCTATTTGTTAAATTTGCGGTAAAGTGCTATTATGTTGTTGCACACCTTACATTTGTATTCTCCTTTTTCGATAAGAATAACACCCTCTCCCAATACTTCATTAGGATTTTCGTAGCTAATTAGTGGCGGACCGGCATATTCAGTTGTGCATTTATTGCAATAATATTTTGAAAAACTGTCTTCAGTTAATCTTCCTACATTCGCCAAGAATATTTGAGGAACTCCTACATTTGCTCTACTCTCTTCTTGCCCTGTCAGTTTTGCAATTGCGTAGCCACCTGAGCCCAACAATTTCTTTTCTTCTAAATCCCCATTTCCCATCTTCTACATCGTGTAGTTAGTAAGGTTGTTGGCAATATGAACCATGTTAGCAACAGACGTGATCATTGGGATTGAATGAAGATCATTTAGTCGCTAAGTAATGCGAGAATATTCTCAAAAATCTCTTCATATCAAATTACATCATGCCCTGTGCCGACAAATCATCTAAAATCGGCGCAAGAAAACTTGCAACCTCCTTTGTGCCCAACGTAAATTGGGAACCTAAGTCTAGGAGAATGCTAAGCATCTGTTTATCCTCTCTTGCTGTGTGTACCTGATACTCTAGTATGTCATACTTATCTTTATTAGAAGTACACCAGTCTTGCCATTCTTTTGCTTTCTTCATATTATAGGTAAGTTTGTCTATTACCTCGTCTAGACTCTGGCCTTCCTCAATATCGAATAGATCTAGTCTTAACATGGGCAGCATTAACCTCCCTCCGGCGACAGGACTGTGAGAATTGGCCAATTCCAAGGTTACGCTATCTTCCTTTTCTTCACGTATTTGCGGGTAGTTCGGAAAAAGGTATCCCGCTAAATTGCCATCCTTGTCGTAAATTTTGTATACTGAATCATAGAAGTCTATCTTCCATTGTGAGGTTCTACTCTTTCTTCCAAACAAGTGAGCTAATGAATAATAGAAAAGAATGTAATATTAGTGTGTTCAAGTCTGGTATTTAGTAGCAGATAAGGTTCTACTCTTCGAGTTTTAATAAGGGATGAATCGACCTCATTAATAATTATGTTCCGCATAGCCAACATATTGATGTTTTTATGCAGTCATCACTATATTGATTGTATCAAAAGAGAGGGTGAAATAACAGCTCTCAGAAATATGATTTATGGAAGTTATAGCTTTTACTTTAGTTAGTGATGTCGTCGCATTCACTTGAACGAATTTTTCTGCTTATCTTTCGGAGACTGACTTTGGCAGTACACCATATAGTGATAACGAAATATTACTTATGCCATTTAACGACTCAACATCCGTGTCAAGCAGTGCTTATGTTTCCATTATAGCATGTTCTTCATCTGCGAACAAAGACAAGTTCTGTGTTCAGACCCTTCTCAATATTTCCACGGTAACATCTGTTACTTGGACTAAGGGAGAATTAACATCGTACAAATCGTTTGAAGTGGAGAAACTGCACAGTCACTTCTGGAAGTCTCGAAATAGAAATATTGGGATAGATTTCGATTCTGGTTTTCTTGCCGCATGAAAAACATTTCAGGATACTTTTGTTTCCACAGGATCATTTGATTATTTCTGTAGAATCAATTTCTTAAGATCTTGTTTTCCGTTTCTTTGATGGCTCTGCAAATGATATCTGATATCCATCTGGTTCGCGTATATGAAAATATCTCTCCCCCCATGGAGCATCTCTAGGCTCACCTTCAATCAATATAGCAGTTGATAAGTCTTGATTTTTCTTCAGATAGAAATATAACTTATCCACGTCCTCCGTATGAAATATTATTCTTCCAAAGTGCTTTCTTTTGTCATCGATTTTGGAATCAGGGCCAATTGGACTAGATAATTCCAAATTCAGAAATGTCTTGGGATAATTTTGTGATTGGCCAATACCAACTTCGTATGTTGTAAATGAACCGGTTGCGGAACCTCCATACACTAGCTTGAATCCCGGGATGCGAGAATAGAAACTACATGACCTCTCCATATTTTCTATAAATAAAGTTACCGCAGAAATTGCGCAAACTCTCATCATTGTTTCGTATGTACAGAAGAGTAAGTTATTATTACTATAGGAAGGGCGACTAAGAAAAAATATTTGGTCCCAACAATCGGGACTAAAACACCAGATATAACAATCTAGATTCCATGGTATTTGGTCCGACCGATATTGATATAGCACCTTGGTAGTCTTACAAAGTCACTACATTCACAATGTTGTTACAAAAGAACGATCAGCTATATCTTCTATAAATATGACAGTTTTTGAAGCAGTGACATTACTACTGTCTTGGGAGGTATCAATTTTGCAGTTGTTACTATCATGAAATTGATTTTTAGTAATGTCTTTCCAGTAGCAAGTTTGTTATTTACCCTAAGTAAATTGTATTGCACATAGGCATTATTCGGTTAAATTGAATCGGAAATGAGGAGGTGAATTAACTTCACAGACAAGTATTGGCAGTTTGTGAATCAAATTCGAGAGAGGATTTTTAGTCCTGAAGAATGGACACTAAATACAACTCTTATTGTATCGCCAGTATCAATTACAACCCTTTCCATCTAAATAAATAGTTGAAATGAAAATAATTAGATATGATATTGTTGTATGCATTTACAAACTTTTTTCTTACTTTACTATCATTACTGGACAATGTGCATAATTAACTATACCAGACGCCACACTACCGAGTAATAATCTCTTCAACCCTGACCGTCCTCTTGTTCCTACTACTATCAAATCGATATTTTCTTTTTCGGCAAAATCTATAATCCCGCCTACTACGGAAGAAGATGCAATCAATTCTGTTCTTAATGGAATATCCCGGTTTGCTTCACCTTTGCGCCGTATCTTATCAAAAAATTCTTGAGCATTTTTTTTAATTTCCTCCATCTGAGGTGAAAATGTAGACGCAATCGTACTAACATCGGATGTTATAACATGCAAAGCAATCAGCTGTGAACCATACTCTTTGGTTATCGAAATGGCATACTCTGCTGCATTCATTGAATATTCAGAGCCATCAACTGCGACAAGAACTTTCGAGAATTTTCTTAACTGAGCCATCGTACTCTAGTTTGAGACACAGATGTTTAAAAACGTGGATGTTAATTCAGCTACATACCTCGCGACTATCTTCAAATATCAAGTGAGATATTCGAACCCTTATTGCATGGTCGTGGGGTTAGACGCTAATCTAATATGCATTGAAGATACTAATCATAGAACAATTTGCTAATATAGTGTGTTATTAGGTTCCGTACCGTTACCCTTCGGTTTTATTATTTCAACATTATCCCCGCATATAATTTTGTCACCTGTCCGAATCAAATGTTTCTTTTAATATCGACGAGCGACGGGCTCTAATAAGGGGGCAAAATTGATTTGGGCCCAAGGGGATTCGAACCCCTGACCGACCGGTTATGAGCCGGTCGCTCTAACCAGGCTGAGCTATGGGCCCTCTGTGGGAACTCGTCATTTAAGTACGTATAAAGGTTTTGAACATACGAATCAGAATCTCTGCACGGGTATTAAAAAATTAAGACACCCTTATCATTTTTGTTGTTCCAAATTCCTTGAGCGATATATAATATAGCGTGGGTAACCCTAATTCACAAATGGCTTAATTCGACTAGTTGTTTGGTGTAACATACTGGCTACAAACTGCATCAAGAAGATCATTTTGTGCTTCGAGTGATCTAATCGCAGCTTTTAAGGCAACATCATGTTTGCTTTTTGGAATGTCTCCGATCAGACTTCTCCATAGCTGTGCGTGACGTACGTCTACTTCTTCATGAGTCTTGAAATATTCTGTAGCGTCACTGCAGGTTATGTTATAAAATCCTTTTAACCCATCTATTTTTGACCTACTAATCTTTGGCAATTCCATTTCGTATGCATACATGGCACATATGGCCTCTTCAAATGATCCCGATGTTAGGTTAATTAATTTAGATACAGCCAAGTTGGTATCAATAGATCCTCCATATCCCAATAAAATATTCTTTGACACGCCTAGGGAGGTTGCAAATTTAGCCCATAATTCAATATGTTCTGATTCCTCCCTCTGGTTTTCTACTATAGCAAAATGAGTTTTTTTATCTGTGGTAAGCATACTGACGTTCTCTACCATTTTTGGAATAGCATTTACTAATTGAGAATACTCTTTAGAATACCCTTGTAAGTGATCAAGAGTGAGTTCACCATTAGACCACTTCTGATAAAATGGATGTTTCAATAGACTTCTAATTTGTATCTCCAAGTCAATCTGTTCCACAAGGCTGGACATAATATATGACATCTCTGTCTAATACAAATACTTTTGCTGAATTAATTTTAGGATCTTTGGGTAGCCGATACTGAGAATATCATTAATGATAGATCCTTCATTTAGTCTTTGTAAACCTTTTTGTCGATACTAGCATAGAAGCAAGACACATTAGCTATGAGAAGAAATCAAGCTCGTACTTTGTCTAATTTGGCCTTGTTGGCAATGACATTCAATCTTTTACAGTCTAATTATTCAAACTCATTTGGCCAGTATCTAAATCAATCTCAACAATTAGACATAAACACTAATAATATTACAGCAACAGCTGCTAAAGATCCATCTGTGAATATTCGCAAGCATCACGTCAACCACTAAATCAGATTTCTTCAGAATATCACGCAAAAAATCATGTTTTAGCATAGGATTAGCAACCAAAGTGCAATACGGATAATTTTGTATATGGGGAAATTAATTCCAGGAGGGGACCGTAACTCGGATACTGCCAAGGTTCTAGTCTGTGAAACAGGAAAACCAAAAATACTAAAGAAAGGTGCAATTTTAAGGAATTATGTACGCGAAATTAACGAACTATCCCGAGTTTAGCAGTCACCACAATAGACAAGATAAAAATAGACGCATTTAAATTCAATAATAGAAACGTTCGTCAACATGACAGAATAAAGATAATTTCTAGTAACGGTGGATCCGCATTCACTTCGTGAATGTCATTTTAATGATTCACCCGAATTTCGACCTTAGTTGCTGCCTTCGGATCTAGATCGATTAGACTACTAAATGGATAATTACCCCAGTTTGGTATCATCTGCTTGTCCTCTTCGATTGTTGCCAATGCAGAGGAGTTAACGTAAAGCGTCCGCAATCCTTCGATGTTGCGTTCTGTATTGTTATCTCTAATCATATCATATATGAAATTCTCATTCACGACAAATAGATTATTCTTTGTTCGGATATCGCCATCATTATAGTAATTCTTATAGTCATTGATCTGGTTATTGTCAAATACATATTTCGGAACCCATAGCCAGTAATTACTTCCCAAGACTGTTATTCGTTCATTATTGTTTCCATTTCCTGCTAAATTATTGCTAACACCCTCATTTTTTCTGCTACTGATGTCTTGCAATTGATTGACAAGACCTGAAATAACCTGATAGTGAAATGATGTAAGATTAAGAGTTATCAACATAGATGTAGTTATTATTCCAAAAAGTCCCACTGATCCTACTATAGCATAGGGTACGACTTTTGCAACCTTCTGGTTACGGAATATTTTTGATGTCTCTGCTATTATCAGTGCAGATGAAATACAGAAGGCAGGTAGTAATGGAGCTAGATGCCAATACGATACATATCCACTTAGATGGTTGAAGACAATGAAAGGTACAATCCATAATAGCAGAAGTATCTCTCTTCTCTTTAATATTGCAGCATAGACGAATCCGCCCAACGAAAGGATAATAAATACAGGATCTATGGTAAATAATTTGCCTAGAGCATTTACAAGCCCACTGTTTTCTCTTTCCGATTGCCATAACACACCATCGATCCATTGATCAAACTGGCCTGTAGAGATAGCATATAGAGGCCATGCCGCGGGTATCAGGAGTACTGGAATAAACCATAGTCCTACCAGTTTTTGATTCGTGGCGGTAGAATAAACAATATAGCCTACTAATGGAATCATCGTAAATACTGGAATCTTTGTAAAGATTGCTAACCCAAGCAGTATACCAGAGGATGTTACTAACAAGGTCGCATGACTTTTTCTCGAATTGCAATTTGCACTATGTAATGCCAATAATATCGACGATAGAATAAAAGGTAGCTGGATAGGTTCTAACCATACCCTTCTCAACATCCAAGTGATAGGCATGACTGCGAATAATATTGATGCAATAAGGGCTACTGTTCGGTTATAACGAAACTCTGTTATTCTATACAGAAAAAATGTATCAGCAACTGCAAGAATTCCCATTAATATTCTTGGAACAAGAAAGAGTTCTTTGATGGATGACGGATCTGCAGTTGGATGTATTGAATTTGGGTAACCAACTATACCCAAAACACCAGCCAGAAAGAGTTGGCCAAAGTACGGATGCGTATAGGGATGAACCGGAAAGCTGACTAACTCACTAGGAGCTTCTTGAGGACCTAGCCCACGTAAGACATGCATAGTCTTCCTAAGATAATGGTCCTCATCCCTGTAGATACCCGGAAATCCTTCTAGATTCCATAAGTGGGTGAAAGCAGAAAGTCCTATTGGGATTAATATTATCAGTAATCTAGAGGAATAGATATTCTGACACGATTTAGCCACCAAAGACTTCAAATGCACCATTAGGGCTTTGCTACCTATCTTTAATTATATCGATTCCTATCAGAAAGTAGTTATTTTCCTATCCTACATTATCCAAGCATTGAATGGAATTTACACATAAATCAAAAACTCTGACATTGATCTTCATATCCAATAATACTCCATTGTTCTTAGTTACGACTGTTGATTCATTTAATTCTACCTTCGCAAATCCCACTCTCATAATACCTACTAATTCTTTTGACTGGAATTATTAGATTTGCTGAAAGTCATTATGAAAAGAATGTCTTTCCATTCTTCAAGTTTGAGACCAGCGCGATAGTCTGCTATCAGGAAATGCTTAGCCCTTCCCATTCCAATCTGCTACTCAGTTACTTATGATATTATTACATATGTTTACATCATAAGCAATATTACGCAGTACATTTCTATCCTGCGGTCTTGGAGTACAATTTTGATTTTGAAATTCTCATTTTTCTCGATTCAGGAAAAGATTTTATGACCAAGTATTTGAATTACTTGACGGTTGCTCCGGTGGTGTAGTAGTTGATTCATTCCAACTGCACAATACGGTCAAGCATTGTGGCCTTTCGAGTCGCAGATCCCGGGTTCAAATCCCGGCCGGAGCACTACACAACAGTAGTATAATGTCGATCGACACACACTATTTCCAAATAACCTCCATCTCCAAGGCATTTACTTCCATCTTCAACCTATTCGACAATCTCCGGAGGAAATTTCTCTTATTATTTCAAACCTGACGTCCAATGGATGAGCAGAAGCCGTTGTATGCAGGAGTTAACTCGCAATTAGAATCTCTATATCAATTCAAGTTCAAACTCTTTCGACGTCTTGTTTAAGAAATGTTTTGATGAATAAAGGTGGGGTACATGATTCAAGTACAATCCCTTCCGGTCCCCCTATGACTCGTTCCGTAAATGGTATGACGAACTTCTACTGTTATGGGTTATCTTCCGTGTTTTTCTACAAAATATTTACCACCTACCTAGATACCAGAGTGGGAGCAAATCCAATTAACTTCTCATTTAGAAGTAATTCGATCAATATCGGAAATAGCGTGAAATAGGTGTACGATTTGATACTTGCTGTAAGAACAACCGACAAGAAGACACATGACTCCCCCCCTGCAGATTAATGATCAGATAAAAAGCTTGCAAAGTCAACGCGTTGAATGGAATTTGGATTTATTAAATAAATGGAATACGAAGGCAAGTTTGGAATTAAGACGGCAAAGTATAAATTCTCAAATTAAACGAGAACTCGACTGCTCTAAAAAGAATAAATATCCAGACCAATTCACTATTGTGGGCTAGACTTCATCTTTGAATCGAAGAAATGCTGAAACAAATCCACTCACAGAACAGTTTAGCTCTTATTTATCAAGAATAGACGACTCCTTAGCTCGTGAGCTAGATATTTACTCCTGGTCTGAATTTTACGCACCTCTTCGATATGCTTCTGATGGTGGCAAGCGCATACGACCACTAATACTAGTTCTCTCATCAGAATCAGTCAATGCTGATAAAAAAGAAGGTATTGATGACAATAAAGAGGACATTTTTTTGGCCTCTTCGGCCATCGAATTATTACATACAGAGTCTGTAATTCATGACGACATAATAGACGAAGAAAATCTAAGGAGGGGAAAACCATCTTTTCATGTCAAATATGGATACAATAGTAGTATTCTTACTGCTGACTTTGTCCTCGGCATTATACTTAACATAGGCTCAAAAATAGATAGCCCCAAGATATCTGCCGAACTATCTAAAGCCGCAACCAAAATGAGCGAGGGAGAAATGATGGAGATAATGTTAGCAAAGGACCCAAGGCTAAAGGAAGACGATTACATCAAAGTGGTTGAACATAAGACTGCATCGCTTTTCGAAGCTGCAGCGAAAATTGGGGCAATCTTGGGATTTGGCCTCGAAGATGAGATCCGTGCCATGGGAAGCTTTGGTCATCTTTTGGGAATTGCATACCAAATCCATGACGATCTATTGGATTGGAATAATGAAGATAGACTGTTTAATATGCTTGTAAAAAACAATGAACAATCAGTAGAATTCGTTGCGAAGATGGAAAAGTTATTTCTTTCTTATTCCATCAAGGCAAAAAATGAACTAAGAAAGATTGCAGATTCTGTCTCAAAGAAACACCTAGAACATTTGACGGACTTGACATACATTCAGGTCTAAAATTATGATAAAATGAACTTGTACTTTCCAGTATATTACATCTTATCCAAATGCCCCCAAAAACTTCTCTGTTCCGTAAACCCGTAAACTTCCTGAATTGAGATTCTTCCCGATATTCGTATTAATTTAGGATGCATTTATTTCCTATCCATGCTCTTGAGGTTTTTTATTCAACATTCTTAAAGATATTATATTTTTTACTTCATTCATTTCTTCCTCTTCAGGAATTCTTGCGTAATTTGAGGTAATAAAACTAAGACATGACGTTAGAATTTCACAATAAACAAATCCATAAATGAAATCAGTTTCGTTAGTGTAGCTCAATCTATTTTCTTTATTGCTTAGACGAATCATACTTGCAACGACAGGAATCATCGCTAGTTTTCTGTCGATCAGTTGTTCAATCAGCGCCTTAGTAGTTGTATCCAAAGACATTACATTTTCGGATTGCGTGCGTGGTCATTTAAAGCTATTTGAGGCAACACATACGAAATAAATGACAGTGAAGATTTAACCCCGACTTTCATTTGCATACGTCAGTATGATTGTAAATGAACTTGACCTACAATCAGCAATTAAAATTAGTAGGCGTGGTCATCATTTTTGTGTTTTTTGAGGTCAGGAAATTTTGAAAAAGTCCTTTCACACTTTTCACATTTCCATTGGTGAGCTCTTGCCTGATTGAAAGTTTCGAAAGTCTTCTCCCCATTTATGTACCTGCCAGTTTTATGATCGTACATGGATGGGTTATAATGGACTTTGTACTTTATCGAATTTGGCTGCAACTCAACTCAAGGGAAAATAAGACTCCGTGCCTTATATATTAATATGTTACTCTACTAAGGATTATAGAGTAAAAAATGACCATAGTATTTATCTTGTATTTGGGTTACCGCTATACTTATAGCACAGAGATTAGGAAAAATACTATTGTTCTCTAAGGTGTCAGATATTTTGTCATCGATCAAGGACGGCTCAATTCTAAAATTTAAGGACAGAGAAAAAGCGGCACATACTCTCGCCTCAGTTCTGAAGGATTCTCTAAAAGGCGCTTCAAGAGAGGAAGTAACTGTGATTGGAATTCCCCGTGGGGGTGTAATAATGGCCCAAGTAATTAGCCAGAAAATAGCAGCTCCTTCATTTGATATAGTCATTTCACGAAAATTGTCTGCACCGCACAATGTAGAACTAGGGATAGGTGCGACTATGCAAGACAGTACGCTTTACTTGAATGATTATGTAGTAAATGCACTGAAGGTAACACCTGAATATATAGAAAAGGAGAAACAAAAACAGATTGAAGAGATAAAGCGACGAGAATCTTTATACAGAAGTAGTGCCAAGGGGTATGAAATTAAGGGAAGGGTTATTGTTCTTGTTGATGACGGAGCTGCAACTGGTGCTACCTTGGTTGCAGCAGCAAGATGGATAAGGAAACAAGAACCTAAGAAATTGATAATAGCAATTCCTGTTGTCCCAAGGGAAACTCTGGAACTATTGAAGAAAGAAGCAGATCATGTAGAAGCAGTGATTATCCCAATCACAACGAATTTTAAATCGGTTGGTCAATTCTATGAAGATTTTTCCCCAGTTAGTGATGAGGATGTAATGAAGATAATGAAGGATCAGAAATGATAATCTATCCCTACACATTCATCTTCTTGCTATTCACCGCAATGGAATAACTATAACCCTATTGAAAGAAGAACTATTTTGATTTTGACGTATTTTGAGTATCTTCTAGCGATGGAGTTAGAAAGTAGGATTAATTCAACAAGTCGTGTTTTGCTTTTGTTATTCTAATTCCAGGCAATAAACCCACAGTTCAAAAAAGATCTAGATTCTATCTGGGTGCTATTGACATTGCATGAGCTAGCTGGGATAATGCAGGCACTGAATGTGAAGCAAATTCTAGAATAGGTCCATGCCATATGCCAAAGCCAACCATGAATACCATTGCAAATACCAAGACAGC
>JAKEIK010000075.1 GCA_022545895.1 Nitrososphaeraceae archaeon
GCCTGCAGCTGCGTTGCCGCCGTTAGCGTCGCCACCAGCACCTGTCAGACAGGCTGGAGTTGTTGCATTAATTTCGCCTTGACATGCACTGCCACCTTCAGCAGTGCCAGCTAGACCAAAGTTAGATCCGCCTGCGCCACCTGTAGCACCAGCTCCACCGTCACAGTGGGCCACGCCTAGGGCCGAAATACATCCGATGCCGCCAGCTCCGCCTGCGCCGCCTGCGCCGCCTGCGCCGCCGCTACCACTTGCGTCACTTACGCCACCGCTACCAGCTACTGCTAGTATAGCACCTGAGCCACCAGCAGCACCACCAGCGCCACCAGTGGAACTTCCACCGTTACCGCCGCTTGAGCTGCCGCCGCTGCCACCAGAACTTATACCGCCAGCACCACCTGAACCGCCATGACCGCCTACTGCTTCAATTTCAGCTTTTTTAGTACTCTTTTTACTGCTACTATGTTTCTTGTATGATTTCTTCTTCTTTGCATCAGCCATGTGATCATCGAAGGCCAGCGGGAGGGTTAAAGCTCCTGCGACCAAGATCACAGCTACGGCCGTTGCAAGGACAAATTTTGCATTTGAATTCAACGTAAGATAGTTATTATGACGACGTTTATTTAAGTCTCACAGAAAAATGTAATATAATTTGACTGTGAGTTTTTGTTATCATTCAGGCATTTAGACCTTCCACCTACTAGTTCAATACATCTTCAAATACATCAACTGTAGCTCTGAACCTCGCTTCCTTTGATCCAAATTAACATGGAGATTATCCAGAGAGGGTTATTTGAAAAGAGAGGTCGTACTCTTAATTTCATCCATAAACACTAGCTCTATCCCGATAGCGAAAAAAAATTAATCAAGTTTTTCTAACAGCAGTCCAGCACCGCCGCCACCACCACCACTATTGCTGTCGATTCCACATAATTAAAAGCCGAGTCATTTATGGACTAGAATGCCGATAATATTTGCTTCATAGAGTGTAATGTTTCCTGCCATTTTTATCTGAACATTTCGTGGCGATTTCCAATCAGCACCGACTGTTTTGGTTCCGTTACCTTCAGAGAAACTTGAAGTCAGCTGGTCCAATCTATCAAGCATCAATGACGTAGCGTTTGGGGAACCTGATGTAAGTGATTGGTTTGAATTAGAATCACCAGAACTGGCGTTTAGAATATTGAGTTCATTAGTAATATCGTCGGCTAGTTTAGAATCTATATTTATAGCAGAAACATCAATTTTAACAGCAGGTGCATTTCCAGTTCCAGAATACCTCAACTCAACACCTAGCTGATTAAGAGAGAGAATATCAAATTTAGTAACAGTAACATTCTCTACCAAACTCACAATGTCTGTACTACTACTGGCATTAGAATTTCCCAACTGGCTTTGCACGTCTGAAATTGTGGTCCCCTCTGCAAATGAATAAGACACAACTATTGATGTAACAGATACGAATAACGCTAAGGAAAATACAAACCAATTTTTCATCATTTTCTTATTTCGTCCACTCTATATTACTAGAGATATTTAAAATTGCCTGCGAAAAAAATAAAAAAACGAGTAGCCATTAGTCATTACCAAATCTCAGATTAACTATGCTTTTGTAATTTGGCTAGCATATTACATATTTGAATGAACTATTGAGATGTTAGTAAAAAATCGAGAATTGTATAATAGGTGGCTCTAATAATTTTTCAATCCTTTGAATCGCAGGATAAGGAATATTTCCTCATAATCATCTGATAATACAGCTGACTTGTAGCTCGTCCAGACTTCAACCAACAACAGACTGATATTTTGCAGAGGCTTCGTAAGGAACGTTAAACTCTTTTGAATAATGAGGGATATTTCTTTAGAACATTCATGAAATCCTCAAGTCTCTTGATAGTTTCAGGATGTAAATGATGCTCTATACCTTCGGCGTCACTATTAGCTGATTCTTCGTCAACTCCTATCATTTTGAAAAATTCAGCGAGGAGACCGTGTCTATTACGAATATTTTGGGCAATACGAACTCCTTCGTCGGTTAACCTGATGCCTCTATACTTTTCATATTTTAGATATCCAGTTTCGTCAAGTCTCTGCGTCATTTTCGTCACGCTGGGGGAACTCACGTTTAGATAAGTAGAAATATCCACGGTTGTGGCATAACCTTTCTGTTCTACTAGTTCATAAATAACTTCGAGATAATCTTCCATTCTGTCAGTTCGATCTTCCTTCTTTGCGCTGTTTGCATCACGAATAGCTTCGAGCCTATTGTTCTTGGCTTTCTCCAGTGGTGTCATTTCGTTGAGTTTATTTGTCAGTGCTATTCCGCCTCCTCCTATTCAGTCTCTCTGTTAATAAATTTATAATATACATAGGTCATACTCCGCTAGATCAAGAGTCCTGTTAGATACATTATCAACATTCCAGCTGCAAAGCCTGATATAATTGCGGCATTGGTCATTAATCCTCTTCCTCCAGTGGTATGATGCATCCAAGAGCCTACAGAGTAAACTACTTGGAAAATTGCACCTGCCCCTATTGACAGAAAAATTATAGTTGCAATTGGAGAATACAGGAACCCGCCTATCCATGCCCCTACAATTGTAGGAAATCCTGCTATCAGTCCCATAATCAATAACTTTGTTATTGGAATTCTCTTACTCTTAGCCATAGGGGCAACAATAGCCAATCCCTCTGTTGTATTGTGCAATGTGAATCCTAAAATGAGAAATGAGCTTAAAGCTACTTCACCTAGTAAGACTGCCGCTCCTATTGCAAGACCTTCTCCGAAATTATGTAAGCCAATCCCAATTGAAATCATCATAGATATCGCGATTGGTCTTATCAGTAGTTGTTGTCGTGATGATCCAAGAGAAGACCTTGAAGAATGGATATCTATTGTATGTTCAGAATCTGGTGTAGAATGGCTGACAATTTCAGATTCATATTCAGTATCTGTCTTGGATTGTCTTGAGGCACGTTCAACCAGTTTCTTCGAAACATAGAGCAGTGATATAAAAGTAAGAATAGCAATCAGTATAATCAAAATCTGTGCATTAAAGGCAGGCGCAAGGGCTGCTGCAATCTGGTTACTCTCAAGTAGAGCATCTATCCCGAGAAAAACTAACAATCCAACAGTTAGGCTAAGAAAAAAGTTGTACTTGTTGGCACTTAACCTTCTAATGAAGGGATACCATAAAAGACCCATCATCACAGGAATAACACCTACGTATATACCAATGAGTGCAAATGTTGATGCCTGTCCAACTGTTGGCCGCGGCGCAGGAGCTGCGGATGCAACGCTTTTGCTAAATCTAGTTCCATCATTCGTAGTTATTCCAATAACGTACGGCTCGCCGGCATTCCAGATGAAGGGGATTGTTACTCTAGCATCTGCAAGTCTAGATAGCGTCCGACCTGGCTCTATTGCTGCAGGATGTATCCTATCATTTACATCAGCTTGTGCAATGGTAATCTCTGAAGGTCCGGTGTTCCTTATAAAAGCAACAATGCTGTTATCTAAAAACTCTACTTTTTCGATGGAAACCTGAGGAAGTGGTTTGATGGAGCTCTGAAATAGCATCCCTGGAGAGTACGCTAATATAATTACCATTACCCCAAGTACGACGAATGGAACAACTCCAAACAGTATTGTCTTCTTGGTTATTCGGTAGCTACTGCTGACACTGCCATCATCTCTTTCCATTAATTCAAACCTCCCGTTTTCACAAAACTAGTTGTACCATTACCTGTATTGCTAAATTCAGTTGTAGAATAACTTCCGTTACGCTCTATTGAGGTGAGGTTCGAATTTTCAGTGGCAGACTCAGCCGTGCTGTCTTTTACGAGAAATAATCCCACCCATCCTTTTTCAGCAAACTCTGTCTTGTGTGCATGAAACATGTATTTTCCAGGATACTTGTAACTAAATTCCAATATTCCCCTTTCCCCCTGGCTCATGGTAACAATGTCTGTATATTCATCGGGAATTAATTTGGTTCCTGTCCTGTAGAGATCAAACATATTGGCATGTAGGTGAAAGTTGTTTATTGGATCAAACTCAAGAATATTGAGCAGGTAAATTCGAATCAATCTATTCTTGTCAATTTGAATCGGGTGGTGCATGTAGTAATAGGGAATTCCATTAACTGTGTAAAAGTTGTTTTCAGCATCAAAGTCGGTATCATATCCATTCATGACCATGACCATTTCATCGGCATCCGCTCGCGGTTTCTTGGGATCAATTATGAATACCCCATAGAGGCCGTGGGTGATGTGTTCTTCGAGAGGTTGCATATGGCAGTGATAGGGAAAGACACCGAATGGTTCGGCTGTAAACTCATAGGTAAATTTACCTCCAGGTGCAATTCCTTCAAATACGCCATCCATCTCAGATGGGTGGATACCGTGAAAGTGTATTGAATGAAATTTAGTTCCATTATTAATTAAAGTGATTCTAACCAAATCGCCTTCCGTGGCTCGTAAAGTTGGGCCGGGTATAGTGCCGTTAAATGTCCATACATTATAGAACACACCTGGAGATACTTCTTTAGTTTGTTGATCTGATGCAATTAACGTGTATTCTCTTAAGGATGTTCCATTTGAAAGTGCCGTTGTTCTACCGTAATTAAATTCCCTAAGATATTTCATCGGGTCTATCACTGCGGTTTTTGGGTCGATGTTAAGGGAAGTCGGATCCAAAACGTCGCCTGTTGTTCCAAGTATAGGGTATCCTGGACTATGACCTCCAAAGTTCTCCCTCTTGGAGGGATCTTGGGCACTGAGCGGACCCCGGTTCAATCCTGTAGAAAAGGTGACGACAACGGCAATAGATACTGCTACACCAACGAGTGCTATGAGTAGATTACTCCTCAAACTTGATTAACTATATACAAATTGTTTGGATACGTTAATAAATGTTGCCTTTGGTTAACATTTTATTAATCGCACTCAATTGTCCGGCCGAATATGTATGACCAAAATAAAAATTAGAAATTTCATGAAAAAGTATTTCAGACGACTTAGACTATGTAGTACTATCCAATGGTTGACATGTATGTATTGATAGTCTGTGATCTTGGAAGGACAGAAGAAATTGCTTCAGACCTTCAAGAGATTGATAAGGTTAAAGAGGTTTACATGATTAGCGGGGCTTACGACATAATTGTAAAGATGTCAGGTCCATCTCCAAAAGATTTGGAACATGTATATTCAAAAATTAGGAATGTCAGTGGCATTAAGACTACCATTACGCTAGTAGGATATACCAAAAATGGCTACTAAACAGGAGTAACAGAATAGTTAATATCCAAGATGACATCATATACAAGAAATATGTAAATGTCTTCAGGGCTTATACCAATCAGAGCGTTCGTCATGCTCATCTCTTCTTTTGTAACTTATCTGTTTAAAGAAATATTTAATGAATAAATAGTATTTTGCCAGAAAGCCAAGAGTGATGGAAACTATTCCACCTATTAGAAACCTTATGCCGATTATCTTAAACCCTTCGCCTTCTTCCTTAAGTGAAATGACGCTGGTCCCTACCCAAATGCAGAATATACCAAATCCTAAAAGTATCATTCCTGCAGCAAAAAGTGGCTTAAATAGCCTGATTGATTCACCGGCTGATTTTGACATTCCGAGAGTACAATGAACGAATGCCGTATATTGTATTTACATATCTAATCTATAATTGTGTGATAATGGAGAGATCTACTTCAGTACACAATATTTGATTAGTAGATTATTACTAATGCATATGAGGTGAACTTGACCAAACGAATGAATGATCGGTGAGCTATAATGCTGTGAGATTCATATAGTATGTGGGCACCTTATTGTCGTGGGCTATCATAAAGTACCGTCCATTATTTTACTTCTCGACCATGAGGATGCAAATACTGTGGTCTCAGGCGTGTTGGACTTCAAAGGTTGCAAGGTTTACAAATTACGAACGGTTGATGATTGCTTGTCTACATTAAATCGACTTGAAAAGGAGATAGATGTTGTCCTAGTCAAGAAAGAACTCGCTATTGACAAGAATTACATGCTCGTAAGTAATATCAGAAAAATCAGTCCAGGAACCATGATCATAATTATGGCAGATTCTATTAACGAAGATGAGAAGTTCATTGAACATGGGGTAGATGAAGTTGTTTTGACTCCTGTGAGTGCTGAAAATTTGGGGGATAAAATACTAATGCTGATAGCAAAGAAGGAATTAAAGGAAATTAAAGAAAAAAGTGGCTAAAACCTTTTAATTGCTGTAATTTGGTTAAATCTATAGATGGAATTAAGGAAGCCTGTACTAATTCTTGCTCTAGATCACGAAGACTCTGCTTCCATGATGGCTGGCGTGCTCTGGATGAAGGGTTGTGAGGTTTACAAGGCTAAAACAGCAAGTGATTGTTTGGCCCAACTAGAACGATTAGACTCAAAAGTTGATGTTGTAATAGTAAGCGCAAAGATAGCTCTTGATAGAAATGCGATGTTGATAGTAAGCATTAAACGACTTGATATGAACATAAAAATACTGGCTATAGGAGACGAAAGCAATGATAAGACAAGAATTATAGATTATGGAGCAGATGAATTTGCGCTAAAACCATTGAGTCCTGAGAATGTTGCAGATAAGATTTTAATGCTACTAGCTCGTGAAACAGTAGCTGAAAATAGGTCGTCAGAATAATCAATTACTATCAACACCGATATCAGATAAAATCACGTGCTATTCTTTTCCTCGGTTGATTGGGAGGATATGTTGATTTTGGTTCCCAATTTAAGGATATATGGTGTAATGAATGTAGTAATTATTGTAACAACACCTAGAATGGGAAGTATGTACGAAGAAATCGCTCCTACATCCTGACCGCCTTTTCCAACTATAAGTGACATTTCTCCACGTGCTGAAGATAATCCAAGTCCAGTTCTGACTGCAGTAGTGTTACTATACCCAGCCCGAATCAAGACAGGTGTGACAATCACCATTTTAGACGCGAAGGATGTTATGATAAGGATCAGCGCTGGAATAACAAATATGGGTATTTTTGAAATATCCATAAGTGCTCCTACTGACACAAAGAATAATGCTGCAAATATATCTCGAAGAGGAACTGTTATAACACGCGCTATCGCGGCGCTATTTGATTCAGCGACGAGTACACCTGCCAAAAACGCTCCTATGACAGGTGATAGTCCAAGTTGAATGGCAATAAAAGACAAACCAAAGGCTAGACCTAGTATAACTATTAACAAAACAGAATAATCAGACTTTCTGGCCACTTTGTCTATTAATGGTGGTATATATCTCGAACCGAAGAACAGAATGCTTCCTATGAAAGCGGCTACTATTCCTATGGACAATGATACCTGTAAGAATGATACTTCTGCTGTAATCGCTAGTGATTGTAGCACACCTAATGCGGTAATAACTATGATGTCTTCTACGATCAATATACCCATTATCAACAAACTCGATTTATCCTTGATCATGTTCAGTTCTTCGAGTATCTTTACTGTAACTATAGTACTGGTAACTGACATTGCAAGCGCCAGAAACATAGAATCAAATTGTGAAAACCCCAGTGTTTTTGCCACAAAGAATGTAATAAGCATGGTTCCTAATGATTCCGCAAGAGCGACAATGATCGAAATCCTTCCTACAGACCTCAACTTGGCTATAGGAAATTCTGTTCCGATTACAAACAAGAGTATAATTATTCCAAGTTCGGCCAAAAGGTTAAGAGTATTGACCTCATGTATTAGTGTAAAAGGCGGGGTATAGGGTCCTATGACCATTCCAGCCAGTATATATCCTATTACTGTCGGCTGTTTTAACTTGAATGTAATAAATCCCATCACAGCGGCTACAATTATTACCACTGCAAAATCTTGAATCAGAAGGTTCGTATCTAATTGATTTAGGAGGAGAAAAAATTTCATAATGAGTTTGATCTAGTTTTCATTGTTTTTATTGCTCCTGATACAACTAGTGTTCTACTTCAGAATCATCATCCTTCAATCCGTGAGTTTTAATGAATCGTAAAAGCTCGTCCTGATTCTCAATTTTGTAATACCGCTTCATTTCCTCGAGTGTGTCATCATCATAAAGTACCCGCTTCTTCACTCTTGCCTTCTCCACAATATAGTAGATTAATTCATTGCACTTAAATTTTTCAAATAAAACTAATGCAAAAATGAATCCTAGTGCCAGAAAGTCTGTGGCACTTGGCTACATACTTTGATTGTTTATGATTTAACTGTTGATATCTTCCAGTGTTTCTTCCTTACCATCATGTCAATGACCTACAATTTGTTCTACACATATGGTAAAGCCAACAAATGTATAGGAATTGATTAGTATATTGATGTCTTTAGTTACCCACGATCCATTTGTGCTAGCAGGAAAGGACTGTATTAGTTACGAACATCGTACGCCGATTTGTATTCCTGGAACATGGTCTGTTTGATATTGTTAACCAGATTTTCCATTTCAAAATTATCATTTAATTCGTTTATTCGCTTTGGCCTTAGGGCTAGTGATTCTAATTCTGATATATGTGAGCGCTGAGTCGGAGTCAATTTATGAACTCGGGTATATGTTGTGATATTCATAATAAATGCATGGTTTTATGGGTTAAGAAGGTTCCATTAAAGAGATTCAAACCAAAACGGCGCACTTGGTAGAAGCAATAACCGTTCTATATTGGATAGTTAGAAATACGAGTGCAATACATCACGTTTGGATAGAAATTCGTATCAATTTCGAAACGCCCAAAACATTTTATAAAAAATAGTTGACAGATCAGTCTATCTGCTTTGACACTAGCTCCTCTCATGCGTTCCCCTATTTGATCTGATGCGAGCCACAGTTTTCTGCCGAATTCAAACATGAGATATATTATCAATGTGACATTTAGTTACATTTTCAATACTGTTTTTTCTCTGCCGGTGGAAAGTAACATTTCACTACTCAGATTATAATTTAGAATAACAAAAAAAATGCGGCACTTCTGTTTATTTTTCAACCAACAGAACCTTAGACAATGTTACTAATTGTTCCAAAACAGCATACTTGATGATTGAACTTTATGATATTACCTCTCGAACGAATACATTACGCTTGATATGATTTAATTTTTGAAATATTTGTGTACATATATAGCTGTCAAACAAGTAATATGTTCCATCTTCCTTTCTTAAGGTCACACACGCATCATCATCAGTAATTTCTCTTTCGCAAGATGAACATGACATCTTATTTCTCATAATGTAATTATGTGTAAGATATAATATAACTGCTTATATCATAATTTGTTCAAATTATGATAGTTGTTTCCAGTTACTATTAAATAAAAAAGTAACAAAATGTTAAAACTCCAGTACGTCTTTACAATAATTTTTATTTTAAATGATGGTAATACTTCGATAATCTTTATAGAGTAAGGGCAGATTGATGATTCTCTAGGAATAAATACATCAGTAAAACAATTTTAAATGCTATTACATAGGCTGTTAGATTCTATAAGAGGTAATCATTAAATCGAACCTATTTTCTAGAACGTAGCTATCTTTTGGAGCATTTAATTACATGTGATACTATGTAAAGACTCAAATACAAAGAAATCTATACTCTACTATGGAAACTAATAGCCATCGTTCAGAATTTGAAGATGATTTGTTAGTACAAAGACTTGGTGAGGCTTTTAGGGAAGCACGCGAGAATGGAAAAATGCACGTAGATGTAGACGAATTCCATGAATGTTATGGCGAACCCGAACCAAATGCAACGTTAGAAGTTCTGAAGAATCAGGGAGTGAAGGAAGGAATTATAGGAATGGACAATAAACAGATTAGACCAACGCCATTAGGTATCAAACGATGTAAATTGGATAGTTCATTCTATTCTTAAACAATACAGCCCCAACCGGTAAGTCGCCTCTAAAACTTGTCAAGGACTATTCAGATACACTGAAACAAAAAATATTGACTTATTAAGTTGATTATTTTATAGGAACATGCTTCTCTTTGATTGGCAATTGTACCAGGAGTAAGAGTTTGGCAAATAGTTCCCCTAATGAAGCCTCAGGCGGGCCTCCGTCCCTTAACTCCACTGAGATCAAAAAACTACTTTCGATGACCCTTATAGCTAATTTGGCTACACTCGATGACGACGGTGGTATACATATTGTTCCAATGTGGTTCCTTCGACAAGGTAACAAAATCTGTATTCCGACTTCCCGACACACACGCAAATACAAGAACTTACGCGCAAGACCGCGGGCTTCAGTTATGATTGATATTTCCCGAGCTGGGTTGAACCTTAAGGGCGTACTAATCAGAGGCCGCGTGGAATTTGTTGAAGGAGAGGAAGCACATAACATCAATCGCGCTATTCACTTGAAATACGTGACGCAGGAAGGGCTAAGCGATACTGATGTCGCTTCATATCTCTCGAAAGGTGACGACATAACCGTGATGGTTCACATGGACCACTTAATTAACTGGAACTTAGCCGATTCTAAGGCTGGAAAGGCCCTTAGTGCCGGCGGATGGTCTCGTCCACTTGATGCTTGATGCATAGGGTAGAAATTGATTAGTGGTGATTGACCTAAACTTGGCGCCGACTCCTTGTCATTTAAAAATGCTATTGGGAACAAGGATGAAATACCGATTGGCAACTAGAAATAAAGTTTTGACTAGTTCCAGATAATAATTTTGAGATACCTATCCAATTTTAGACAGTGAGGCGCATCATTTGCCACTGAGTAGACCTACAGGATGACAACTAGATCTTCGCCAGGACATCAATTTTTCCATTTTGATACTCCCAATAAATCAATCTTTTCTCACCCACTTTTCGCCTTTTTTCTCATATTTCTGATTAACAGCAGCCCATGCTGCCTTATGAGCCACTTCTTCTACACTTTGACTTTTACCGCCACGCCTTTTCTCAGGATCTTGATATTGTCTAAAGGCACTTGCATGTACTTTCTTGTAAATGTGTTGAGCATGTTCTGGTAAAGAATCTATTTGCTTTAAAGTTCTAGTTGATAATCTTGTATCGATTTCAGATTTTCTTCGGTTCGTGGAACTTTTAGTTTTAGGCATGTATTATGATATACGAAATGGTATATATCCAATGCAATTGATCAAGAAATGACTCAGCATTTTGAAAGCGGATAGCTTAAACTTCAAGTATTCAAACTGAGACATTACGAATTTGACCGCTTTCTCAGCGTAGGAACTATTTTCTTACTGTTTACCTAATTTATCATTATCCAATCTGCTGTTGACAACGGCCGTATGCAAATGCTCACATATTGTGACTATTCTTTCAAGAATATCTTCGCCTATCAGATTTTTATCCCGGAGATCCTTAAAGTATAGCATGAGGAAGGCGAGGTCGGATAAAATATGATCTATTTTTCCACGTTCAAATGTAAAAGTTTCGCTCATAACCTCATCTCCTTATGATCCGCTTTCCTTGCCATGTCTCGAAAATGTTGCGAATATTGTCACTGACTTCAAGGCAAAATGGAATGTAAAATATTGTTATTTCCAAACTGGAACTGAACTAAAGTAGCGGGCTTATTTAAATTGTCTATGAATTTTGAACGGTAACCAAAGTTGTAGATGAAGATACTTTAGATATCAATAATGTAAGAATTGGTCTAGCACTGGTGAATACTCCTGAAACTAATAAGATAGTTATTTACAGGCAAAGCAATTTGTAGCAACAAATTGTGGAATTGGAACTCGTGTCATGGTTAATGAGGATGATGGTCAGATGGCTGGGATCTATGGCAGAATGATTGGATTAGTATTCTGTGGAAGATTGGATTCTTCTTTGAACAAGGCGATTTTGACCTCTGGCAATGCTGAAGTATTAGCTTAATTTTTTGGGTGCGAGTGAATTTTCAACTAAGGATTGGGCCCAGCAATATGGTTGCTAAGATAGGATGGATATCGGTTTATATCTCCGGGCGTACCAAAAAAAATGGACATATTAAAAAGTAAGTTATTGACATTCAAGTCGTAACAATTGGTCCTTAACTTTGCTTCATCCATTTTGTTTATTTTTTTTAGTCTAGTCATATGTCTATTATTAATGAGTGGAGTTGGGCATGCCGCAGATAAAGCAGGTCTGAAGAAATATGAAATACCCGCTACTAATGATCCTAATCTGAAAATAGAGATAGTATATCAGGGAAATTATACACCTGGATTACGAGAATTAAATCAATTCACTCCAGTCACTCAGTTTGCATTTTTAGGGAACAATGATATTTTGATGTTAAGTAAGAATGATGGCAAAGTGCTGAGAATCCTTAATCATAAACTAATTTCCGAGCCATTGTTGGACGTTAATGTCACCAACCAATGGGAAAGTGGTCTTTTGGGTATTGCGATCTCAAAGGATGCAGGCAAAGTATACGTATTTCTTTATTATACGGAATCAACAAATGGGGACGGAACTAATGCATCATCGACTGGTCCTTCATACAATAAGCTATACAGATACGAATTAATAAATTATAAACTTAGAAATCCTAAACTCTTATTCACTGCACCCACACCAAATCGTTATTCTCACATTGGAGGCGGGCTACAAATTGGTCCTGACAATAATTTGTACCTTACAGTTGGCGACATGCATGGAGACCAAAACAACAGTACAACGACGATGGCCCAGAACTTCAAGGATGGTGTAATTCCAGACGGGAGAGCTGGTATGCTTAGATTTACCCAAGATGGAGAACCAGTTGGAAGTGGCATACTAGGAAAACAATATCCTCTAAATCTTTACTATGCTTATGGAATAAGAAATAGCTTTGGCTTAGACTTTGATCCAGTATCGGGAAAAATATGGGATACCGAAAATGGACCACAATCTGGTGATGAAATCAATCTTGTAGAACCTGGATTTAATAGCGGTTGGAACAAGATTCAAGGACTAGGTGGCCCACAACAGAATTTATCGAACTTAGAAAAAGTTGTACTCGATCATGCTGACGGATTAGTGGATTTCGGTGGAAAAGGCAAATACAGAGCCCCAGAGTTCGTTTGGAAACAAAGGGTAGCGCCTACTGCTCTTAAATTTCTGAATTCAGAACAATTGGGAAAAAGATACCAAAATGACTTATTTGTAGCATCTTTTAATTTGGGCGAAATTTACGATTTTGACTTGAATGAGAATAGAACTAAACTTGAACTTACTAACACGACGGCCAACAATACACTAGCAAAAAAACTGGATGTTAGAAATGTGCTCTTTGCTCATGGCTTGGGCAAAATTACTGACATGGATATAGGTCAGGATGGTAATTTGTATGTCCTTTCTAAATATCTCGAGACACCAACAATTTTCAAAATATCCTCTGTGAATTAGACTGAATGACACCGGGAGCCCTGTATTACTGTTACAATAGCTTCACAGCTAATATAGTATAAGGTGTTCGTTATTGATAGGGCCATGGGCAATCGAGAAATCTCGCATTCAAGGGATTTTCATGAGTTTACAAAACACTCAGAGGTAAGCATTCAGAGTCCAGGTCATCGTCTCGACTTTGGAAATAAACCCAATCCTTTTAAATTCTATACCAAGTTGCCATCCATACCATTACCAACTGTGTTTCCCAAACCAGAAGCCGGTACCCTAACTGCAATTAGCAGAATTCGATCGGTGGGACAACTGCCTAGTGAAATAAACATAATGGAGATTGCCGAGATTTTGTTTTTTACTGCAGGCATCACGCGCTCTCTCCAGTATGATACTGACACAATCTATATGCGGGCTGCCTCTGCAACAGGTGCACTTTATCCCATCGAATTATACCTTGTCTGCGAAGGTATATCTGGTTTAAAAGCTGGTGTCTATCATTTCAATCCCGGCGATTTTAGCCTTACGCTCCTTCGAGAAGGAGATTACAGACTGCATCTATCCGAAGCCGCGGGAGACGATACTAGTATACAGACTTCGCCAGCTTTGATTGTATTTTCCTCAATTGCATGGAGAAACGCATGGAAGTACCGCGATCGTTCATATCGTCACTGGTTTTGGGATTCTGGTGTCATGGCGGCAAATCTTCTCGCCACCGTTAACTCCATAGGCCTGCGTATAAATTTCAACGTCGGCTTCTTTGACGATGTGGTTAACAGACTTGTTTGTGCGGAAAATCGACAAGAAGCAGTAATAGCAATGGCGCCTATAGGAGTAGGCTTATCCAAAAAAAATACGTCCAACAACAATAAAGTAGTAGGGAGAACAGAGATCACTGTGCTTAATCACGAAACACTCCCCTTATCAGAAAAAGGCCAAGTGGAATATCCCATGATCTGGAAAATACATGAAGCCTCGAATTTGCAAAGTAATGATGAAGTCAAAAAATGGATTGACGTCGATAAAATTATTAAGCAAAATTCAACCACACAAGCATTGATACCAGACAGTATTCCATTATTACCTCCAAATTATTCCAATGATCCTCCTTTGAGCGATATTATTCTTTTACGGGGTTCCTCTCGTCGATTTGCCCGTAAACCAATTTCTTTTGCACAATTATGCAACATATTACATAGTTCTGCTACAGGGATACCTTTAGATTTTACTAAAGGAGGTAAAGTTAGTATTACAGACGCTTATTTTATAGCCAATGATGTCGAAGGATTACCACGAGGAAGTTATTATTTCAACAGGAATTCGGAATCTTTAGATCTACTAAAAAGAGATGTTCATAGAGATGTTTCTGGTTATCTCTGTCTATGGCAGTCTCTCTTTAGTGATGCTAGCATTGTATTCTTTCTAATGACTCCTTTAGAACAAGTTATAGCCAGCTATGGTAATCGTGGCTACAGGGCTGCCCAGTTCGAAGCTGGCATAATTGCGGGTAAAATTTATCTTGCGGCTTATGCTCAGGGCATTGGTGCATCAGGTTCTACTTTTTTCGATGACGCAGTTACGGAATTTTTTTCACCTCATGCCACAGACAAAAGCACCATGATAGCTATTGGCGTCGGCGTGCCTGGATACAAGTCTAAAAGCGGAAAAGTTCTGGCTGGAAAATGGACTAGGGACCAACTTTTACTGCGAATGGGTTAAACAATTAGACACATCAAATGCTCTTCCATAATCATTAGAAGCGAAGCGTAAAAAAATTGACAAACTATCATAGATTTAACAAGAAATTATTTATGAAATCCTATAAATCAGTATGTCAAAATTATAGTTATTTTTTAGATTGACGTAATACTTAGTAACAGTTTAATGCAACATTGAACGAATATGATCATGAATTTCAGATTCGGGATTGAATGATGTACGATTGCAGTTGTACCTATAATTCTTGAAACTATCGACAAGTCTTAGATATCAGGGACAATTAATTAAAACTCTTACAATTACTCATTGTCTCGATTTTGATGATGTCTTTCTAGTAGTCTTGAATTTTGCGACAGGTTAGAAAATGCTGAGCATACCAACTAACTATTGGACAGCTTTCCAAGTAAAGCTATGAATCAGTCGTTACTCAATTATATCGTATTATGAAAAAGTTTTCTCAAATTTCTTACAGATATAAGTTGTACAACTGTAATCGAGCTAGATCAACCTTATTCATCAACATCACAATTGTTCTATCATTGTATTAACAGATAAGAAGGATAGTAGTAATGAGCCATTGTTGTCGAGAAATATAATGACTAGAAATCATTGCTTGACTTGCGATATTACGAACTTGCTTTCGGTTCTACTACTTCTGTCATTCATTAATTCGATCAATGCCCAAGATAATTCTATTGAAACGGGGTGGCTAGTACCATTGGATGTTGATAAAAAGCAAAACATTCAGTGTTTAAATGGTTTACTGGTGGAGTTTGTATCTGATTGTGCTCCACCCACATGTCATTCATTAAGGCTCTCTGAAAATAATATATTAGAATGCGTGTCAAGTTCATCCAATACCGGTGACTACAATCCATAATATTGCGTCGTGTTCCCTATTATAGAATAAGCTATGTCTAAATTCATCGATGGTTTTACCACAAACTCAACGGTTTTGGGATATTTAGCGAAGAGTTTAGGCAGGTAGGATTCAACAGATAATGCTTTAATGCTCAAATACTCTTCTATCGTATTCCATGACAAAAACCGCGATTACCGCTTTTCTAACAGGAATTATTCTAGAACAATGAAACCTAACGTGGTGATAGTTTGTCACTGTGCCAGAATTCTTCATGTTGTTTGCGTTCATCGTCCAAGCAATATTTTAGATTGCAAAAGTGACATTTTAAGACTTTAGTTTTTACCACTAGTCCGGATTCAGTGATTGTACTAGTAGGTTTGGGGCGAGGCAAAAGGTAAGTGATCCCTTTTCGATTTGATAATACTTGTTCTTGTTGGGGTTTGGGATTCAGAATACTTGCTGTCTCCGAGATTTTTACCAGTACTTGATTACCAAAATGATAGTTAACCCATTGAGCAAGTGTATATTTCCAATCGTAATTATATCCTTGCATTAATGCTGATTCGTCAATCATCTTTGTAAATTCGGTCTTTTCATTTGTTTTTATTACATAATGTGAATTCTTCAGTAGTATCGCAAATTCTGCCTGTGTATCGTCTGTCCATAACTGTATCCTAGACTCAACCATTTCGTTAGTTTTTATCCTGTTTTTGTAATCATTTATTGGATTTAAGGATTGTTACTCAGCTGCCCTCTCCCCCTAAAAATTCGAACTACTTTTTACTTTGATATCTAACTAGTGCTTTGGAGCCAATAATAGATAGTGGCATACCAGTATGCGACATAAGCGGAGACCGACTTATTTTCTGATTAGTCTTGCAAA
>JAKEIK010000076.1 GCA_022545895.1 Nitrososphaeraceae archaeon
ATCAAGAAAATCAGGATTACAATTATGATTATTACGGCAATAATTCCAATTATTAGTGAACTTATTCCTGATTTGCTCAAATCTATACTTTTTCCCCTATAATAAAAAGGTCAATGTGTACGCCCCATTCACGTTATCGCAGGCTCACACTTGATGGGCAACGCATTGTGATAAACCTTGAAAATGGCAGGGAGGATACCAACAGGTTCACCATCCAGAGACACCGTAACATTCCTATTTTTTGGTAAAATGGCAACTTGTGATGCCTGATAATAGAGCATATCTTCTTCTCGAGTGTATTGACTATCGCCTTTCATTTCCACTAGTCTTTGAAGCATTTTAAGACTGCCTGAATTCTTCATTATTATCAGATCTAGCAAACCGTCTGACATGTTCGCTCTGGGTGCTGCATTAAATCCACCCCCTAAAAACTTGCCGTTTGCGACTATAGCCATAGTAATGTTACTTGTTATCTTCTTCTCTCCGTCGATAATAATATCACATTCATTGCTTTCGTAAGTTGGTACTGTAGAAATAATCCCTGCCACAGTAGAGAGCAATCTACTTTTTATTTTTGCTCTCATTCTTTTAGATCTATCTATTATTTCAGCCCCCACACCAATTTCCGCAGCATTTAATACAATTCTGTTTCGTGTTATGGCTGAATTATCTTTGTCTGTAACAGTCACACCTATCAGATCGATCTTACGTCTCTTCATTTCCCGCATATGCTTGAACGATTCAATACCTTGATGCTGTATTCCAAGCGATGCTGCAAGGACGTTACGACTACCTGATGGGACAATCCAAAAAACTCCATTGGGGTTAACCTGTTCAAGTTTGCGTTCTGGTTTAAATTTTGCAGGATTAAGTGCTGATCTGTTCTTGGCTTTTATACCAAAGAACCCATTTGCGACTTCATTAATAGTACCATCGCCTCCAACAGCCACAATATTCTTGTATCCTATCTTTAGGAGTTTTCGCGTGATACTAGTTCCATCATTGGCTTTCTTAGTGAATATAATTCGATGCTGCTTTGGAAGAGATTGTTTGATTTGAGCATATGTGTCATTCCAATTTTTTCCCGTAGCTCCACCCTGAGAATTCGGATTGAGTATTAAAATAAGCTCATCGAACATGCTATCAACTTCACCATGTTTTGTAGGTCTTTCTGGAACTTTTAATGTTAGAGACATTGTGATAAAAAAAATTAGGCTGGTTCGGATGATTCTTCGTCCTCATCGACCGCTTTAGCTGCTTCTTCGCGTAAGTTCTCTGCTGGTCCAGTTTTAGTTTCGGGATCTGATCCAGCGGAGCCTGTTTCCTTCTGATTTTTCTGTGCTTTCTCTAATTCTTCTGTTGAATCTGTCATCACTATATAGAATCACCTTAAGGAATATCTGCATTGTAAGAAATTTGGGTAGGAAAAGTTTACAATTAAGTTATTCACAACGATCGATGAAAAAGATAGTACTTTTATCCATGGTTAAGCGGCATCCTAAGCCGCTGATAACTATAAAATAGTCAAGTTTGATGATATTTCGAATGTTCTAGTTGCA
>JAKEIK010000077.1 GCA_022545895.1 Nitrososphaeraceae archaeon
AATGTCATATCTTTCATTCTTCTCTCCAAACACTACGATTTTATCGGGCGTCTCTCTTACTACAAATCCTACATGTGGCGCATCAAGGGCCATAACAGCCCTATTGAAGTACTTACCAGCTGTCATGCTGTTTCTTGGAATTCATAACACTTATTCTTTCCTGTCAATTGTCTTCCGGAAAACTGAACCATACTAGTTGCAATTATTATAATATTTTATGATATAATTTAGAAAAAGCTGACGGCACGACTAAAAAGTTAAATGAAATGGTGAAATTTGGTTATAGGACTTAAATATCACTTTGCGCATGTTGTTGTATGAGGTTTTCTAGAATTGAGTATTGATCCATTTGACTGGTTTGCCAAATTCTTTGGTTCAGGAAGTGCGCCCTTTACGAGAAGAAATAATGCAAATAATTTTGGTGACATGTTCAGCGGATTCGACGAAATGAGAAGGGAAATGCAAAAGGTATTTGAAGATATCGAAACGAAAGCACCAAAAGATCTGATAAGAGAATATGAAACACCAGAAGGTAAGGTAAGAGAAGTCGGACCTATAGTCTATGGTTATTCAATGACAATAGGACCTGACGGAAAACCTAAAGTAAGAGAATTCGGAAATGTTAAATCTTCAATGCGAAGTGGTGGTTCCTCGTTTAACAGTCCCGTTATCACATCTGAACGAGAGCCTATGTCAGATATCACAACAACGGACAAAGAAGTGAAGGTTGTAATAGAAATGCCAGGTGTTACTAAAGAAAAGATCAAGATAAATGCTTATGATAATAAAGTAGACGTTACAGCCGACGACGCCAAGAGGAAGTATCATGAAGTTATTGAAATCCCGCCAGAAACAGATATTGAAACAGCTAAATCCAATTACAACAATGGAATACTTGAAATTACCTTCCAAAAGAAAGTCCAAACCCAACCAAAAGGCAAGGAAATAAAAATAGAATAGATCTGATAAGAGTGAGCCAAAATCGCAATTCTTGATTGATGATATTATTAATTACGATATTTGAATGGAGGTTTTTCAGTCACTCATGGTAACGTCTTGTATGTTAATATCTGATCGCCTAATTTTCCTAACTGTGTGTTTTCCCAAAACAGCAGTGAGAAAAATTGCAGTTGCTGTTAGAACAATAGCTCCACTTGGTGCAATGTTCATAACGTAGGAAACAATAATACCTACAATAACCGAACAGGCCGATATGCCGCAGGATATGATTGCAGTTTTCTTGAACCCCTTGCCCATTGTAATTGCAGTGATGTTTGGCAGTACTATGAGAGATGATATGAGCAACACTCCAACCAACCTTATCGATGCAATGACCGTTACGCTGGCAATCACTATGAAAAGATAATTTATGTTCTTTACGCTCAGGCCACCGACTGATGCTTGTTCCTCATCAAAGGTGACATATGTTAGTCCTTTATAAATAAGAGAAATTATCGCAAGTACTATACTGCTCACTATTAGAATCATAATCAAATCTTGAACACTCACAAGAAGAATGCTTCCGAAAAGAAAACTAAATAAGTCAAGCGTAAATCCTCCTGAAAGACTAATCAGTACGATGCCTATAGCCAGTCCTGAAGACAATAAGACTGCAACGGCCGAATCAGCAGGTATTTTGGCAAACTCACGTAACTTTGTCATTCCGAGGGCCGCTAATATAGAGACAATAAAAGCAGTCCATAGCGGATACACATTTGTAAATAATCCGATTGCAATACCCCCAAAGGCTACATGCGACATCGCATCACCAAATAATGAATGACGTTTCAGCACCAAAAACAAACCAATAATTGAACAAATTATTGCAATCATGACGCCAGCAACAAGGGCGCGCTGCATAAAACCAAACGCAAGAATTTCAAAGACCATCAGGATCAACAATCTTGTCATTGTTATTGACGTCAAAATGCGAGTGCATATGTGCCTGCATACTTGATTCTAAATAAGCTGACATCATTAATTTTTCGTTGTTAAAGAATTCTCCAACGTTACCATGGAAGAATAGCCTTTTGTTAATGCACGCTACCTTATCCGCCAATTTTTTTATTGCATCTAGATCGTGAGAGGACCATATGATAGTCATTCTTCTTTCCTTATTCAACTCTGTTAATAGGGAATAAAACTTATTTTCCGATTCCATATCAATGGCCGTGGTAGGCTCATCAAGTATCAACAAATCAGGATCAGCTACCAATGATTTGGCAATTAACACACGTTGTAATTGACCCCCTGAAAGCTCACCAATTCTCTTCTTATTATGTCCTATTAATCCAACTTCTTCTATTGCAGATGATATTTTGTCTTTGGTGTACTTTCTACCAATCAATCCGAATGAAACAACCTCTTCAACTGTAACAGGAAATCCCTGTTCAATTGATCTCGTCTGTGGTATATATCCAATTCTTTTTAAATAATTTTTATCATCTCGTATGTCCTGACCAAATAATTTTATTGTTCCCTTGTACCCGAGGAGTACTCGTAACATGCATCGAAAAAGAGTAGTTTTACCTGCTCCATTAGGACCAATTATTCCCAAGAAATCTCCTTCGTATGCCTTAAAAGAAACATTTTCTAATGAAAGTGAGGAATCATATCCGAACGATACATTCTCGACTGATACTATTTCAGCTGGCATTCTAGACCTATCTTCAAATTCTCAACGTTCTCATTCATTTTGTCAAGATATCCAATGCCGGCTCTCTGTTCTTCTGAATTGATTCCCTCTATCGGACTTAAGATCAAGACTTTTCCATTCGGAATTTCTTGAGCTATTACTTCTGAAGAACGTGGATCGACGAGATCTTCTGAATATACTGTATGCAGCCCTAGATCTCTTGCCAATACAATAACTTCTTGAAGTCTTTGAGGGAGTACTTCTCCTTCAGGTGTTAACCCCTGATGTATGCTATGTTGATTCAATCCATACCTATTTGCGAAATAGGTAAAAGCGTTATGGAACGCTATAAAATCTTTCTTGTTGCAAGTTGCTAGTTCGGTCTTGATTCTATCGTCTAGGTCATTCAATTTTCCAATAAATCTATCTGCATTTGCCTTGTAGTATTGGGTGTTGGCGGGATCTATTTTTACTAATGCATCCCTGATATTCTCAACCTCCATTTCTGCTAGTATGGGGTCGAGCCAAACATGAAGGTCGTATGTACCAGAAGTGCCAGTATCATTACTCATAAGGAGATTCAAACCTTGACTCGCTTCTACTTTAAACTTTGCATTAATCTTATCGATCCACTTTTCTAAACCTGCGCCGTTATAGACTACCAAATCAGCAGTTTCTGCGTTCTGAATCTGTTGGATGGTTGGCTCAAAATCATGTGGTTCCACCCCAATTGGGACGAGACTTGTGACATCTACTTTATTTCTACCGATTTCTTTGACGAATTCGTAAACAGGATAGAATGACGCTACAACTTTTATTCTCGACTGATTTGTATTGGAGCTTATAAGCGAAGGCTGGGTTGTATTAATACTATTTGTCGCTAACATTAAGTTATCACTAGCATTTGCCGCAAATACAACCGGTAGTGTGGTCAATATTAGAAACATGTAGAATATCGGAACATGTTTCAATACGCTATACATGATCCAATCCTGCGTTATTAAGTATATATATTTATGTTATTAATAAATATCATTATATATATAAATAAGTTAATAACTATTTAGTCACATCGGATCGTGTATATTCCTGCCAACCCCGTTAATCTTGATCGAATTTCAGTGATCAACATATCAGATCTGCTGCTCTAGTGAAAAAGAGGCCAATGACTAGGTATACATCTGTTTGTTTTCGGATATTAAGTAAAAAGTAAATACTAGTCCAAAATTAATAATTAATTAATAATAGAAAGTACGTGAATATTCATGTTACTAATTGATGATATTCAATGTTATTATTGAATCTACCAAAGGTAGAATAGACAAGCAGAATTTAGAAGATGAATTTGATATATGATTTACAATCGTCAAATATAAGATTGTGGAGGAGGGCTTATTATGGAAGCTGAAGACTTATCATGGATGAGGACAGTTAAGGTTACTAGATTATGTTACAATATGCGAATTATTGCTTGTTTAATCCTGACAATTACTATGATTATATCGGGAATAACATTCAACAAAGGTCCCTTTTCGCAGGCGTTTGCGGCATCTGGTATCAAGATAGCCGCTGTAGGCAATTGGGGTTGTACTTCAAACAGCCAAGCAACTGTCAACAATATAAACAGCAAGAATCCTGAACTGGTTTTGGGCCTGGGGGATTATTCCTATGAAAGTACGCCCGATTGTTGGTTTAATGAAATCAAAGCGTTTGACAGCAAAATGAAGATTAGCATTGGGAATCATGATGTGATGACCAAGAAATTATTAAATTCTTATCTGAACCATTTTAGTCTTTCTAAACAGTATTATTCATTTGATTTTCAGAATGTTCACGTCCTTACAATGGCAACTGAACTAGAATGGGAAGTAGGGTCAAAGCAGTATAAGTTTGTCAAAAATGATTTAGAACAAGTTTCCAAGGACCCAAATATCAAATGGATCATCGTAACGATGCATAAGCCGATATATACATCACCAAATGGCTGTTCAGCATCATCTTGTGAAGGTAGCAAAACATTGAGAGACACATATCATCCTCTATTTGACAACTATGGTGTGGATTTAGTACTGGAAGCGCATATGCATTCTTACCAGAGATCCTATCCTATCAAGTATAATGTTGATAATCCACCTAAACCAATTATAACAAGTTCGGACAAAAATAATTACAATAATCCAAGTGGTGAGATTTTTGCCATCATCGCTACAGGTGGAATAAACTTTCATAGTCTAGCTGGAAAGGCTCCTTTTACAGCGACTCAACAAGATTCAAAGTTCGGCATATTGGAAATGCAATTTTCGAACAATAAACTTGACGCAAAATTCATTTCTAATGCCGGCTCAGCCATGGATCACTTTACCGTCACGAAGACTACGAAAAAACCCACAACTTTAACTCCAACTTCCACTCCAACTATTACCAAGTCAGCAGGTACTCCTAAAGTAGTCGATAAAAAATCAGAAGATTCACAAAAATTAAAAAATACAACGAAATTGAATGAAAACCAACCTGCCACTGATAAGAGTACGAAAAAGGCCAAAAATACATCTAATATAAACGAAACCAAATCCATTGATTCAAAAGACAAGATGAAAACAGAAAAAACAAAAACCCAGACGAAGAATCAAAACTCAGTGCTATCAAGTGGAACAAACCTGCTCCAGTCGCCAGAAGAAAATATCAAGTCTTCCGCATCCGATACAGAGATGTCGAATCCAAGTAAGAGTAATGAAATTGGAATAAACAACAACATCCATAATTCTCAAATATTAGATCCCTTTGCGCCCCTATCTCCATTTCCATAATGCTGCCTCATTGTTGCCAAAATTGAGCTAAAGTACCTAATACAATTGGCTCGTGGGTAGGTAATAGTAGTACGAACAAACCCTTTGGGGTTCTGTACCTACACTAAGATTGTAAAATTTTATCAAATTGTGCCCGGAGAAGTAGTGTACAAGTTCCTTGAGCCCCTTTTTACATATAAGCTCTAATCTCTAGGCCGATAGGATAGGATGGTAACTGTGGTCTCCTGTTTAGGGATAATTAATAAGCTGATACTATAATTAAATACGATACTC
>JAKEIK010000010.1 GCA_022545895.1 Nitrososphaeraceae archaeon
TATTGGGGGAAATTATGATTTTTGGATTGTTGGTAAAGATAAAGATACTCAAAGTTATGAATGGAAGAAGGAAAATAACTTAAGATAGAAAGCGCTCGATTTACATTTGTATCAGAACCTAAAACAGATGTTATATCGTTGCAATTGACTTGAGTATTACCATATGTCAGAACGAAACTAAATAATAAATATCGCAATTACTGTTTGAACAATGGATACCATGTAAGCAAGTAAGCGAGTCATTTAACTCATAGGATTTTAGCTGGCCTTCCGTCATTAAATAAAGGAAACCTCCCAAGTCAAAATCAATTAACAGCTCTGATTATCAAAGTCATTAAAGAGGAACGTCGACGGCATTGCTAAAGCTCAGAACCAGAGCCTCCTCTTCAATTGAGAAATCAGCATTACTTGTCCTTGCCAGTTTGATAATAGCATCTGTATTCACCGTAAATGTTGTTATGTCCGAGTCGCCGTCATGCATTACTTACGATCCTTCTGCTGTAGTTATAACAGTAAAGTGCAAAACTGCTAACCTGAGAGATATTAATAGTCAGCTAAATGATCCAAATATTCTACATCAAGAAAGCCTCGATGGAATCTGGCAATTAAATGCAGGAATACTCGTGGACAAAGACGCAATACTTTACATCAATTCGTCAGATCTTTCTTGGCTCAAGATACTCACCAAACAGGGAGTAGAGAAATATAATAAAACAAACTACATCGAAGTTCATGGAAGTTTGAAAATAGATTCTGTCAAAATAAGTTCATGGGATCGATCCGAAAATGATTATAGCAAAAACCCCGGAAGTAGGGATCTTAGTGAAAATTATGTGAAAATAGGGACCCCACGACCTTACTTAAGTGTTGAATCTGATGCGACTGGTACTACTGACATCACTAATTCGGAATTGGCATATTTGGGTTATGAAGGTGGGGTTGGAATAGGCGCCGATGATGGGCTTACTTATTTCGGTGGGGAAGGGAGTGTCATCAAAAATAATAATATACATCACCTTTACTTTGGTTTCTATTCAAATGGCGTAGGCAATATCACAATAGAGAATAATGCTATACATCACAATGCTCATTATGGTCTTGATCCTCATACTGGGACTCATGACATGGTAATAAGAAATAATGTAGTACATGACAACGGCGGAATAGGTATAATCTGTTCCTTGAACTGTTATAATATCATGATCGAAAATAACAAGACCTATAATAACACAAAAATGGGGATAATGTTTAGCAGAAACATGTACGACTCTGTAGCTAGGAACAATATTGTCGCTCGTGAAGAGAAGGGAATAGTCATATCCGAATCACACAATAATCAAATATACAATAATCACGTTTTAGATAGCGGTCGTGGAATTGATTTAGACAAGGAATCTTACAGTAACGTGATCTATAATAACACATTTAGAAACATCCCAGTCCCGTCTGATGCACTATACATAGAAGATGGTGCAGCCGAAAACAATATACTTCATTTTACTAAAGTGAGTCAGTCTTTTCAACAAATAAGATCAGTAAATGGTGAACAAAATAATACTCGGTCAACATTTGTCACTCAGATACCTCAAGAAAGTAGCGATCCTTTCTCCTAGCCAGATAGGCTCGAAGCCATTGCCTGGCACGATGGACTGAAAAACAATTGACATCCTAGAGAGAGGAACGTTTTCCCACAACTTGGCTCAACTCATCCTTCCAATCGTTCACGAAAATCTAAACCCTCAATTTTTTGTGGTAAAAACATAAAGTATTATCGAACATGTTTATTAATATTGTATCCTTCAAAACCGTAGATAAAATTTGGTCTTATTATACATAGCCCTCATTAAAGTAAAAGAAGTTACAGTATGAAAAACCAAGAAATTTATTATTAAAGATCTTATTATGCGCGTCGGTTAATGTTTCTATCCTAGTTAACAATCCTCAAACGATTAGTTTATACTATAGTAAAGTAACTTTCTTATTTTCATATTCCACGCACCTTCTATATACGTCAATTCGATACTTAAAAGGAACTTTGAAAAACACAATAGGTTTAATTGTACTTGCAGTTATTTTGGCTACTTCCTTTGTGGCAGTTATTTCGAATTTTAATTTTGTTTTCGCAAAGAATAATGATATTCGTTTTGAAATTTCTGAATGTCCAGTACAAAGGACTAGTACTACCGAAAAGAGTGGTCCTTGTCCAGACTTGGGGGCTGAATCCAA
>JAKEIK010000078.1 GCA_022545895.1 Nitrososphaeraceae archaeon
AAAATCCCAAGTTTTCATAGTCGTTTCCGTGAATTCTCTTGACAACACACGCAGGCCACTGATCGTTCCAAACGATTCCAACTTAGAGATCACGGACATCCTGTGTAGGTACTTGTGCGACGTAGTACTAGATGGAGGCAAAAGAGTTACTGTACGTAAGAAACTAGAATGTAGCAAACACGACTATCCTACAAGATTTGTAAGGATGATAAAAGATTCTTCAGCAAAGATAATCGAGAAAAAAGTAAAATTGGCAGAAGAGCTACTTAATATGCCACCAAGCGCAAAACTAATCTTGAAAACAATGGAATATGAAGGCGCTTTGAGTCAGAAGGATCTATGTAAAAAAACCATGCTGCCAGAAAGAACAATAAGACTTTCCCTAAGTCATCTATTGCAGCGGGGCTACGTCAGAAAAAAGACGTCGCTAAGAGATGCAAGACAGAAAATATATGAGCTGAGGATTTAGAGGTCTATTTTCGATAAACACAGGCTTTTATAAACGCGTCGAATGACTCTTCAGGTTTTCCAGGCCTACTTGTAAATTCTGGGTGATATTGGAGTGCTAGGTAAAATCTGTGGTCTGGAATTTCCAACATTTCAATCCGCCTCCCGTAGTCAGAATGACCTGACAATACAATTCCATTTTCTTCAATGGGTTTTCGATAATGCTGATTGAATTCATATCTGTGTCTATGTCTGCGCTCGATCATTGACCTCTCGTAGATGCGGCTGGAAAGTGTTCTAGGCATAATAGTAATCCTATGTTTCCCCAATCGCATTGAACCTCCATAGTTACTTACATTCTTCTGTTCCGGCATGAATTCAACCACTGGATCGTTCTTTTTAGGATTGAATTCTTCAGAGGTCGCGTCAGTAATTCCACATTGATTCCGAGCAAATTCCACTATAGCAAGCTGAAAGCCAAAACAAATTCCAAGGAAAGGGATATTTCGTTTTCTAACAAAATTTATCGCTCTGATTATCCCCTCACTACCCCTTTTTCCAAATCCACCAGGAACTAATATCCCATCGAATTTCCTCAGTAATTCTGTTTCTTCCTTTTTGGTTTCAAATATTTCAGATTCTATCCATTCTATACTCAACTTCTTGTGTAGCTTTGCAGACGCGTGTAATAGTGCCTGGTATACACTAACGTAACTATCTGGGAGACTAACGTACTTGCCTACTATGGCAATTTTGACTTTACCGTTGTAGCTCAAATAGCCACTGGTAACGTGTTTCCAATTTTCCCACCCAACTTTTGAATTCTTCAAATTTAGCTTTTGAGCTATTACTTTTACAATTCCTTGTTTCTCTAGGATTTCAGGTACATGATATATTGAAGGTGCATCGTGACAAGAAATCACACAATCTTCCTTAATGCTCGCAAACATGGATATCTTATGTATTGCTTCGAGATTTAGCGGGTTTTTGCATCTGACCGCCAGTATGTACGGTTGGATCCCTATCCTCCGTAATTCCTGGACACTATGTTGTGTGGGTTTAGTTTTTTGTTCACCTACGACATCAAGAATGGGGGCTAATGTTACATGTATGAATAGTGCACCAGAGTCGCCACATTCCAATTGCATTTGTCTTAGAGCTTCTAGAAAAGGCAAGCTCTCTATATCACCGACAGTTCCTCCGCACTCTACGACCAAAACATCACGACCTGTCGCCAACTTTCTTAGTTTGTCCTTTATTGTATCAGTTACGTGGGGTATTATCTGCACACACTGTCCAAGGTATTTTCCTTCGCGCTCAGCCTTAATCACTTCAGAGTATATCCTGCCTGTGGTAATGTTGTGGTCTTCAGTCATTGAAATATCTAGAAACCGCTCATAGTTTCCTATGTCCATGTCGCATTCCCCGCCGTCATCTGTTACGAATACTTCTCCATGGGCTATGGGATTCATTGTCCCTGCGTCGTAATTCACATATGGGTCTATCTTTACGCAAGAGACCTTCAGACCCAATAATTGTAAAAGCTTGGCTGTCGATGATGTGATTACTCCTTTTCCAAGACCAGACATTACACCTCCTGTAACAAAAATAAACTTCGGGGTAATCTGCCTGTCTGATCTTATCCGCACATAGAACTTTGAATTCTCACCTTTTTAATCCTTTTTCAACTATTCGATATGCAACTTACACCACAATAAACATCGATAAGTGCGTCATTCTTTCATGAATGCGAATATAGGTAAGCGATACTATCGGTTAGCTTGGTCGGTAATAACAATGATTGGATCATTTTATTAAATTCATTGCATCAAACTCATCGAAACTTGAGAGTTTGGATTAGTCTATCTTTAGCCCAATATATCCCACATTTAAAAAAAATGTGAAAAGATTCTTAATAAATTCGTTTTCTCTGTTTACGTAGTACATGGAATTCACCATTTTCTTTTCTCTAACCCAGTCAATTCTTATTAGATCCTTCAGGTTACGCTTGATGTCTTCCCTTTTCAAGCCAGTTCTTTTATGAAGAACATAAATCGTAACCATTTTTCTTTCTTCAGCAAGGGCTCTGATTATCTTGATTTTACCTAATGTGCCAATTCCGTTTTCAATTATAACTTTGCTGTCTATTTCTGTCATTCTATCTTTTCTTCTTCAATTGGTTTTCTAATATGGGTCCAAGTTCGTTCAACGCTGCACCGTTTATCCCTATCTCCTTTAGTGATTTCATTTCTATTATATTTTGGTCAAGTAAATCATCCAGATAGTCTTCAACTTCAAATTTCTTCATCTTGTATTCGTCGGCTAATTCTAGTGCATGTAATCGAATTTCTTTAAGTTCAACATACTGTTTATTTCTTACACCAAGCGTTTTTACTACTGCCATAAGTGCTACTAGGTGATTTTTTGGAAGACCCATTATGTCCTCGGTTGTGATCGATGGATGGCTTTGGCCATGCACTTTGCGAATCTGGTCCAAGGATATTCTTCCACTACCTTGTGTTTCTGCAAGTTGTCCAGCGTATAAAATAAGATCAAGAGCATATCTTACGTCTCCATTCACCTGAGGGGAAACTGCAATAGCAGAAACTTCATCTATAATATCTGAGCCAACTACGTTTGGATTAAACGATTCCAAACATCTTCTAATTAATATGTCACTTATCTGCTTGTTAGAATATGGTGGAAATTCGATAGGCACCCTACCTAGTGTGCTTAGTTCTGCTTGATCGATCCTATTGTAAAATTCAGTACTCCTTGCAATAAAAATCACTCCAAATATGTTACAATGTTTAGTCAGGTCAAATTCATTAAGGCGGGTAAAGTCATATATGATGCCACTATCTTTACTAGATCGGACCAGATAATCGATCTCATCAAGGATGATCAATGCATATGTTTTATTTTCTCTCAAATATGTTAATAAATATCGTAACATTTCCTCGGCACTGAGGCCTTGAGCTGGAAGTTCCGGTGCAATTTTTTCAAGCAGAAACCTGTATATCGCGTATTTATTTCCGCCTTGAAGTTTAAGGTTTATGTACGCAATTTTCAATAATAGGCCAGATTGCTTAAATTCTGTTTCCAATGTTTCCGAAAACTTGAGCACTGTGGATGTCTTACCAATCCCTGCAGGTCCTACCACTTGAATTGTAGTAAGTATAAATTCCTCCGGTTTTATATACGAATTTTTGAAAATTGTGTGAATCATGGAGATTTGTTTCTCCCGGTGCGGAAGCTCCCTGGGTATGTATCTAGCTGATAATTTTGATCTATCAAGGAATATTTCGCTCTCCGGCAAGTTTGGATTGAATTGAATTATGATGAAAGATACTATATTAATTAATCTAGACACGCTCATAAACTGCCATCTTCAGAATTAGCTGTAAATAGTTTACCAGCCAAATTGCTAATGACATATGTGTGATGGACTTGGCACCAGTCGAAACTGATAAATTATTAAGACCAATCTAGTGAAATTAATAGCGAATGATTGCGGTGAGAACAATAGTCTTTGAGCAAGTTTTTTAACAAAAATGGTTTTCTTTCGACCCTGGTTGCTAATTCCTATAAGGCCGTTGACGAGGGATATTACGATGCCGAAAAGTATCATCTGGATTATCATTGTGCTATTTCATTTAGAAAGTATATCCTTTCTTGTACTCACGTTCCAATAATATCTGAAATCAAATTCTCTTCACCGTCCAGAGGAACAATCGTACGTCCGGATGATGTTGATTTAATTCATCTTGCAGAAGGATTAGTAAGTTCAGGTGTAGTTGGTCTTTCAATACTGACTCAGCCGTACATGTTCAATGGTTCGATAGACTATGTCGCAAAAGTAAGAAAAGCTGTCAGCGTGCCAATCTTGATGAAAGATATAATAGTAAGTCAGGTCCAAATCGACGCTGCAAAAAGAATTGGAGCAGATTGCATTCTACTGATAAAAACCATATTTGATGACGGAATGGCTGAGGGCACCATCGAAAAGTTTATGCAATATGCACGAGACAAAGATTTGTACATCTTGGTAGAGATTCACAAAGAATCAGAATTCAAGGAAGTCATGAATAGCATCAAAGAACCGCTTTTAATTGGGATTAACAACAGGAATTTGAATAATCTTAACGTTGATTTAGATGTTACCAAAAGACTAATGCAAACATTTCAGAAGGGAAACAAAGTTATTATCAGCGAGAGTGGGATTTCCACTCAGGATCAAATAAGAAGTTTGAGGCCATTGGGTGTTGATGCATTCTTAGTGGGAACCAGTATCATGGAATCGAAAGATCAAATATCTAAAGTCGCAGAGTTATGTCATGCAGAGTAAGTTAAATCGAGTAATAAATAAAATGATATTCTTGAGGTCATGTTCATGATCAATTTATCTAAATATCCGCTAAAAGGAAAATATGGAAATTATGGGGGGAAATACATACCTGAAACACTCATACCTGCTATTGATGAGCTCGCGGAAGCCTATGAGAAGTTAAAGAAGGATCCCAAATTTAAAAAGGATTTTTCATCTTATTTGTCCCATTATGCTGGAAGGCCAACTCCACTTTATTTTGCAAAGAATCTCACAACCTACGCTGGAGGAGCAAGAATTTTTCTCAAGCGAGAGGATCTGCTACATGGTGGTGCCCACAAGACCAATAATTGTATTGGACAATGCTTACTGGCAAAAAGGATGGGCAAAACCAGGATTATAGCAGAAACCGGTGCAGGTCAACATGGGGTAGGCACTGCGATGGCCGCATCAATGCTTGGATTAAAATGCGAGGTCTACATGGGAGCGTTAGATGTTAAAAGACAACGACTTAATGTCTATCGTATGGAATTATTGGGTGCAAAAGTACATACAGTTAATTCTGGTACGAGAACCCTTAAGGATGCCATCAACGAAGCCATAAGAGACTGGATAATCAATGTTAAGGACACTTATTATCTAATTGGGTCTGTCGTGGGTCCTCATCCATATCCAATGATAGTACGAGATTTTCAGAGTATAATAGGTAGAGAAATAAAAGTACAGATGAACGAAATCACAAATTCGTTGCCTGACATCTTAGTAGCATGCGTAGGAGGAGGAAGTAACGCCATAGGGACTTTCTACCCATTTATTGACTATTCAAAAGTACGTCTTTATGGTGTGGAAGCCGGAGGAATGGGAATGAGATCTGGGAGGCATGCTGCTACATTGGGCGCAGGTTCAGAAGGAATTTTGCATGGTATGAGAACATATATACTTCAAGACAAAGATGGACAAATCAAAAACACGCATAGTATTTCCGCAGGGCTCGATTATCCTGGAGTGGGTCCTCAACATGTACACTTAAAGGAGATAAAAAGGGCTAATTACGTTGCAGTCACTGATCGTGAGGCCCTAGACGCATTTCATACACTCTCAAGACTTGAGGGAATTATACCAGCACTTGAGTCCGCTCATGCAGTTTCTTATGCAATGAAATTGGCGAGGAAAATCGGAAGGCGTAAGGATATTGTTGTCACTCTATCAGGAAGGGGAGACAAGGATATCGAAGAGGTAATGAGATTTACTAAATTCAAGAGGTAGAACATAAAAAATGTCTTTCGAAGAAAATAATCGAATAAACAAAAAATTTACTGACCTAAAGTCAAGGGGAGAAAGTGCACTCATTTGTTATGTGGTGGGTGGATATCCTGATTTTAGCCACAGTGAAAAAATAATATCTGCATTGGTAAGCGGGGGCGCAGACATCATAGAAATAGGAATTCCATTTTCAGATCCAATTGCAGATGGCCCAACAATTCAAGATGCGTCGTTTAAAGCCTTGACAAAAGGGATGACGCCGGATAAATGCCTTCTACTTACAGCGAAGATACGGAAAAAATTTCCTAACCTCCCTATTATCGCAATGACTTACTCGAATATTCCATTCAAGAAAGGCTTTAAGGAATTCATGTGCCGTGCGAAAATCACAGGGATAGACGGTTTCATACTCCCAGATATGTCAATCGAGGAATCCGAGGATTACGTAAAATTTGCAAAAGAACTTGGCTTAGCAACAGTATTTCTTGTGTCTCCCAATACGACACGAGATAGGATAAAAAAAATCATTAAGCATTCTTCAGGCTTTGTGTATGTCGTTTCGGTTTTTGGAACAACAGGGGTAAGGAGTTCGTTTGCGAAATATTCTATTACCTCGATCAGGAACATAAAGACCATTGCGGGACCCACAGCGAACGTGGCAGTAGGATTTGGGATCAGCACTTCGTTACACGTGAAACAGATGATAGACGCTGGCGCAGACGCAGTCATTGTTGGAAGCGCTATTATAGAAAAAATTAAGCAGGATATATCCAGTGATAATATGGAAAGAAAGCTAAAATTGTACGCAACAACCATGAAAAGACCATGCAGACAATCTCATTGAATGATTTTAGATAATCCACTTGTTTTGAATCAAGACGGAAATGATCCAACCAATTCTACAATCATTACCAAAATACGATGCCTGATTGATCATTTGCAAATAGCATGTTGTTGATACTGACTTGAAACCTTCTCCCCCCTGTCTCCACGATAACTTCTATGTTGTCCAGTGATTCAGAAGTTTGAGAATTTTCTATTCTTGATATTACAACGTGAATGGATTCATGTGAAATCAAGGCAGTGATGAATTTTTCAATGTTTTCAAAATCACTCTTTACTAATTTTGCAGAAGGCTTAGATTGAATAACCAACATACTTTCTTTTTCATACGTGAAATATGCTGGAACTTCGTCCACTGCGCAAGCAAAGTAAAAATCAGTAATAGCCATTTCCCAACAAAGATTCTAAAATTTTTCGATTATTCACAGTGGGCATTCGCTACTTTATACAAGGATATTTATTTTTTCCTCCTTTGCATAACAAGGGTTATACGCACGCTCACCCCAGATTACAATAGAAAGTATTCAGCTTCTGGATGGTGAACTACTATTGCCGCTGTTGACTGTTCAGGAATTATCTGTCCTGCTTCGGTCAAATTCATGCCTGATTTAACAGGGTCGATTAGTTTCCATACAAGTTCATGTTGGGAGACATCAGGACAACTTGGATATCCCCAACTGTACCGAAGTCCCTGATTTGAATCAATTTTAAGTTCATTTTTAATCCTCATATGAGTCCATTCTGCCAATGCCTCGGCAGTTTCAACTGCCAATCCATGTAAATAATAGGCATCGGTGTATTTATCTTGAGAATTGAGCTCATCAATCTTTAGGGAAACTTCAGTCCCTACCGTGACTGCCTGAAATGCTACTACATCGTTTTCACCAAAGTAGTCTGTTATACAGAGCCTTTTTCCTTTCGATGATCTGGGAAAGTCGAAGACAACTGTTTCACCTTTCGATTCTACTGCTAATTTTCTATCCTGATTATGACATCTAAAATACCCGTAAACGATACGCGGAGAAAATAATTTCTCCGTGACGACTCGGTCTTTCCATTCCGCATAAAGTCGTTCTGGTTCGACGCCAAGATCCTTAGCACCCTCCCCACGAATCCCCCAAGATAAGACAAACAACGACTTTTTATTCAGATATTCCCAAACCTTGTAAAGATCGATATCCTTAGGTTCCAATCGTGTTTCAACGTCCAGACGAGGTGGAATGGGTGGAGAAATCGGTGTTATCTGGCTTTGTTGAATCTCTTCTTTAGTAGAAGTCGTTGATGGTTTGTCTTTCCATGATTGGATTTTATCTCTCCACTTATTCAAAAAAACCTCTTTTTCAGGAGACATTAACGTATTCATGACTCGAAGTCCGTCAAAGGCTGTCTTGCAGTAAAACACTCCTGGAGCGTAAATGGAATCGCTTTTGGCTACCCGATTAATGTAGTCACTGTTTATCGCTGCCCCTCCACAAAGAACTGGAATTTTTAGTTTCATCTGCCTTGCATTTTCTACGAAAACATTCATTTGTTTAGATGTAGAGACCAGGAGAGCGGAAAGCCCCACTGCATCTGCATCTACTTCTTTTATTTTTTCCATAATACGTGCTATCGGGACTTGCTTTCCCAGATCGAAAACCGAGTATCCGTTATTTGAAATTATTGTCTTTACCAGGTTCTTTCCAATATCATGCACGTCTCCATAAACAGTACAAATGACCAATTTACCTTTGCTGACTCCCTGTTTCTTTATCAAATACTTTTCCAGCTCTGCCACCGCTGATTTCATACACTCTGCAGATTTTAACACAAATGGTAATATCAATTCCCCTGCACCAAATTTGTCACCTACTTCCTTCATAGCTGGCAACAAGACATCGTTCAATGTTTCGACAGCTGCCTCATGTGCAAGATCAGTATGTTCTCTCAGTAGTGATACAGTCTGATACTGATGTGTTTCTCCACGCAGTTTTTTCAACACCCTATTAGTTATTGATCCAACCACATCAGTTTCAATTCCTTCCTTAAGACGATTTACTATACGAAAGTAACATTTTTTGTCATAGTCCCAGTCTGGGTTAAGGTCTGATTTCTTGCGCGCGTTAACCGAGCTCGCTTTGGTACCTTCAAAATATGTTATGAGGTCTGAAAGAGCATTAGTATATTTGTTAAAAATCAGATCCTCTGCTAGCTTCAACTGTGCGGGTTCGATATCTGATATAGGAATGATATCCTTGGCGTTAATTATTACTGCGTCTAGTCCTGCCTTTATTGAATGGTGTAGAAAAACGGAGTTGACTATTTTTCTCGCATTTGATGGCAAGCCAAAACTGACATTACTCAAACCAAGACTGGTAAAACACCCTTTCATCTCTTTTTTAATAAGCGATATACCAGAAAGTGTTTCTACGGCAGAATTTGCATACTCAGCTTCCCCAGTTGCAAGTGTAAAGGTTAATACATCAAATATGAATTGCCAAGGTTTTAAGTTATAATTCTTGCCTGTCTCATAAAGCAATTTCGCTACATCGATTTTTTCTTGGGCAGTCTTCGCCATTCCATCGGGTCCTATGCACATAGCTATTGCGGGAACACCGTATTTTGACATTAACGGAGCAAGGGAGTGAAATCTCGCACCATCGCCTTCAAGGTTTATAGAATTGATGATCGGTTTACCGGGAATCTGCAGTATCGCATCTTCTATGACTTTAGGATCCGTAGAATCTATTACTAGAGGCGCTTCAACTTCAAGACTAAGGCGTTTTACCAGTTTTTTCATGAAATCTAGCTCATCAGACCGTTCTGTTGTTGCAACACAGACATCAATACAGTGAGCTCCGTCTTCGACTTGTTCTCTGCCAAGGGTTACAAGACCATCAAAGTCTTCTTTCAGGACCATTGCTTTGGCTTTCTTTGAACCCTGAGTGTTGAGTCTCTCTCCAATTATTAAAGGGGGTGGAATCTGTGCTAGGTCAATTACCTTCATTGCGGAGCTAACGCGAGGGATCTTATGTTTCAAATTCATCAGGGGTTAGAAAGTGAATAATGAAATGTTGGGATTATAAGTCCTATTGTCCAATCACCTTTGAAAATTCCAGTATGTGCTCTGGGGTCGTTCCACAACAACCTCCAATCATGCGTATATTTTTGTACTTACGCAAGAAATCACCAAGGGCTGATGCCATGCTCGATGGGCTCATTTTATATATGGCCTTTCCACCAACATTTTCTGGCATTCCTGCATTTGGCATGACTAGGACAGGAAGCTCATCCTGCTCATCAAGCCAACGTATACTCGGATCCATCTCCAGAGGTCCTGTTGAACAATTTAAACCAAATGCAAGTATTCCCATGTCGCATACGGTAGTATACGCAGCTTGAACATTTGTTCCCAGTAGCATTTTTCCGTATTTGTCTAGAGTAACATTAGAAATTATTGGAATTTTTTTCCCAGTTTTCTGGATTGCTTGAAATCCTCCCTCAATGGCAAGTTTAACTTCTAGGATATCTTGACTTGTTTCAATGAGTAACGCATCAACTCCTCCCATAATCAATCCCTCTGCTTGAAGGGAAAATGCTCGTATGATTTTGCTTAACTCTATTTGCCCCAAGTCAGGATCATTAGAGCTTGGCAAATAACCACTCGGACCCATGGAACCAATCACAAATCTTTGTTTATCGCTGAATTCGAGAGTTACTGAAACGGCAATTGAAGCGGCCAATTTATTTACTTCTATAACCCTATCGCCATAGCCATACTCTTCGAGTTTTAACTGGTTGCTACCGAATGTATTAGTCTCAATACAATCTGATCCAGCTCTCAAATACCTTCTGTGAATTTCTTCAATTATTGTAGGGGCGCTCATAACTAGGCCATCATTGAAGCCGTCCATATTGTCAGGATACTT
>JAKEIK010000079.1 GCA_022545895.1 Nitrososphaeraceae archaeon
AAGATTTTGTGATAGAATAGCTATGAATTTTCTGCAGTCATAGTGGCTGATTAATTTGAGCCTACCCTTGTTCCAATTTCCTTAGTTCCTTAGGATAATTATAACTAGATAGAATTTCGTACGGATCATCTTAATTCTTTTTAATCGTTAGTTGAATGGTCTTGATTAAACTGTTAGGAACATGGCACAATTTGAGGTCCAGCGTGTGACTATTAGAATGGCGAGAAAGTTAGATGTATTTGGATGCATTGACCTCAAGTTTCTGATATCACTGACGGTAGCCGTAGAAACCTGTTTATATATGAAAACCGGCCGGTGCTGGCAGTCTTGTACGAGGGATAGGTGAGCGTACCTAGACAACCAATCACCAGCAGGTGTTATGCCGTAACCACAGCGGCGGGATTACAAAACCATTTCATAGGTAACCACTGGACAGGAGGCATCATTACTCGCCTGCTGTCACTCGTTACCTACATTTGGAATTGTCGTATACAAGGTCGTTTCTATGATGTGGTATAGAAAGTCGGAGACACCTGGCCTGGCTACCGGGATCAAAAAATTTCCCGTATCATTCCCCTTTCTAGTGTTTCTTATTGACAAAGATTTCTTATTAAAGTTACGAAAGAAAGATAAATTTTCAGAATAACGCAAAACTCGTGATCATTATTAGACACCAATAAGAGTATGATATTCAATTGAACCTATAATTCAATATTCTAAAAGAAACTTATAAGGCCGATTCGAATTTTTGAGAACTAGGATGAACTAAATTGAGTTATTTGTCTATTTTCTCAATTTGATTCTGTAACCTAATCGCTCTCTATAGCCTTCCCTTCTCTTATTCTATCTTGTCAGCTTCAACTTTTCTTAAGAAAATTAGTTTGAACTCATGAAGCACGATTTCTAATTGTGGTATTAAACACAGTCTCAAAAGGAATCGCATAACTTCATAGGTTAAAAACATCATCTTGAACACAAATTTTTTCTTGAATTACCCTTTGCATAATTATCGCCTTGCTTCGTTCTTTGCATAATGGCTTCAGCGAGTACTTGCTTTAGATTCTTGATTATCTTGTATTGGATATGCTCAAATGCTTCTTTTTCAGTCCTTCCTTGATATTCAAAAAAAGATCCTTTAACTCTGCCTGCATTGGCAAGGTTTAGAATGAGTTATTTCGTTGTGGAAGTAATATTTAGCAATTCATCTACATTCTCGTATAACATCAAAAAGCGATTTCCCTTCTTTGAAGTCTTGTACTTCCGATTTCCTTCATGGTATTCTAAAAGCCCATTTTGAACAAGGAGAGTAAGATACTCTTTTATTTGATTGAAGGAAATGAACGAATTGTACATTATCCTTGTCATTCCTGCTCCGCCTTCCTGAGTGGCAGATTTCAAGATAGCCGCTACGATGTCAGTTCTGCTTCTGTACTTCAATATACATATAATATGGCAAAGCTACTAATAAAGGCTCTTTATTCTGAGAATGAATATTTGTACTTGTTAAATCCCCTTTTGTCAGCTATATATTCGGAAAAGTTTATCCTTTCTTAATTAATCTGTATCCCTATGTTTCAGCAAGGTTCTTTTATTTGTAAATACGAGAATCGGGGCGGTTTTGATAATTCTATAAGGCTGAGGGAACCTCATACGGTATTCTTTTGGAAATCAACCTATGTTTGGACTAGTGTAAACTGCACTTTTAGCTAACGATATGGTAGCAAAAAACATGAGATCGATATATATTGATTTGAACATACTAAGTTTGACATAGGATGGCCTCTAGGATTTGGCTATATTACGTAGCGGCCGGTGCTACCTTTATAGCTGGTGTGCTCCATTTAACCTTGGTTCCAAATGTTATTGATAGAAATATAGGGACTGGTATGCTCTTCTTGATTGGTGGCATAGCTCAAATATTTTGGGTTATACCAACAGTCCGAAGATGGGGAAAAGTGTGGTATTACATTGGTATGACAGGTACCCTCGTGTTGATAGTTATCTGGGTTACTACAAGAATTCCGGACAATCCTATTACCGGAAGGGGCGGCTCTATAAGCAATATTGGATTCGCGACAGAATTATTTCAAGTAATTTACATAATCGTAAACATTATTATCGTCCTTAAGGATAGGAACGTCAATCGTAAAAGGGATGTAATTAATTCAGTCGATGAATAGAATTTATTAAGTCCCTGCAGAGTTGATACTACTCAGAGTATGTTACTAAAAAAATCACCTAGATGATTTATCATATCCAGTGGCAACGTAGAACTGCCTTAAAAGAAAATGATGATACATATTAAAATAGTATCAATATAAATCCTTTAATATCAACAATGGTTTGTATGGTTAGTATGGGCACGCAGTCAATGTATAAGATGAATATTTGGTATTGATTTCTAATGAACAAAGTATTATCTAGATCAATAATAGCCCTGATAACTTTCATTGGGGCCTTATCTCTGTTAGCTACTACTGTTACAATTACTCCCGAAATCTTTGCACAGACAAACTTGTCCTCAATGCAACCTTCAGCGAACATATCACAGGATAGCACGGGGCCTCCTCCTTCTTCCATTCAACTTCCTACAACTCAACAGCAAGTGGATGCATTTGCAACAAGTCAGCCATGCCTCGAAACCAAAGCTGATCGCACACCTCAGCAAACTGAAGGTCCATACTTTGTAGATGAAATGCTCAACAGATCTGACATCAGATCAGATCCCTCTGACGGGTCGGTACAAGACGGCATTCCACTAAGGCTGATTATTCATATCTACGATTTTGGTAGAAACGGCTCATGTACTCCTCTTAAAGGCGCTCATGTGGACATCTGGCATGCCAATTCTCAGGGTCTTTATTCAGATATTCAACAAGCCGGGACAGAAGGTAAGAAGTATCTTCGTGGATTCCAAGTGACAGATGATAATGGAACCGTACAATTTACCACAATATATCCAGGCTGGTACGAGGGAAGAACGGTACATATACACATCAAAGTTCGTACATTGGAAGGACCTGAAAAGTCTTTCGACTGGACCTCGCAGTTATACCTCAACGACTCTATTACTGATGAGGTGCACACACAAGACCCTTATAGTCGCCATGGGATTCCAGATACGAGAAACAGTCAGGACGGCATTTACACTGGACCTTCATTAGACGGCTTGGTGCAAGCCAACAGCGGAACTCGTCTGATGCTGAACCTGAATAAGGATAAACAAGGAAGTTATCTTGGAATATTCAATGTATTGTTAGATAGTGGCCAGCAGCAACCCGCGCAGTAGCACTGATGGGACTTTGCTTAGAATTCTCGGCACCCTTGACTCACGAAATTCATTAATTGCAAGGATAGGATGGCGGAGAGTTTAGACACTTGCTAAGAATTCGGTCAGCATGAGCATTTAATGCTGAGGATATGTCATCCTTAATTGAGTCAGGTATGTTTGGCCTGTTTTGTATTTGTTGGGCCTTCTGCTTAAGTTTATTTGCCGCGACACCATAGTCTCCATGAACTGATTGTGTGACACTATAAGATGCTATCCCAAAAGCCATTATTAACAAGCCAAATGTTAAAATAACTTTTGATATTTCCATCCCTCTAAATTCTGTGGGAAATATTAAAACGTTACCGCAATGGATAGCCTATTTCTAGATCCTTGATCCATATTTATTATCACTATAAAGAATCATGAACTACATGCATAAATATTTCTCAAAAAATGTTCTAGAATACATAAGTTCTGGTTTCATATTAAGGGATACAAGTTTGGATCAAAAAATGGAAAGGCCACTTGGGGTTACAGTCATAGCAATTCTTGTTGTAATAGGGGGTGTTATGTCTCTTTTTGGCGGTATATCATTAGTTATTGTTGGGGCATTCCTTTCAACTTCATTTACTGATGTTTCAACTAGTTCTCCTTTTATAGGATCACTTTTTGGAGTACTATCAGCAGGACTGGGGGCTGTATTATTGATAGTTGGTATAGGTTACATCATTATGTCTTATGGACTCTTAAAAGGGAAAGGGTGGGCATGGACAATTACAATCATATTAACTTTAATTGGAATAGCAATTAACATTATCTCTGCGATTACGGGAGCAGTGTCCAATATGTCTACAATTAATAACATGAATGGCGCCTCCAATTCCTTTGCATATGGAATCATAGGATCTGTAATAGGAATAGCAATCAGCGTTGCGATAATTTATTATCTCTATAGACCTCGTGTTAAATTATTTTTTGGCAAGACCTCTTCGAAAATCAGTACACCGTAACTAATCGTGAGTAACTGCTGGTACCGTACTATATAGAGGTTCTTTGACGCACTTTAGATCACCCATGGATATCAAAATTTCCTAGATGATGAGATTAATATAATATAATATAATACAATACAATTTACATTCTGGAAGTCCGATACCGGCTGTCTGAGTCTTTCCTAATGAACATAGTGTTTAATGCCATTCTGATCAGCTTGTCCTATACAATCTATTTTTTTTCTAGAAGTTATCAAAAAAAAGTGAATGTAGTGTGACCTATACCCAACAGGATCTTTTCAAGGAATTTGCTTAACTATAGAAAAGATGACATTTGTTGTTGAGGATCCAGACCCGACTGAAGCAATGTAGTCTCCTAGAGGCACCGGATTTCCAT
>JAKEIK010000080.1 GCA_022545895.1 Nitrososphaeraceae archaeon
AACTCCCTTAACGAGGACTTGCGTACAGTTTTTCTGTAATAGAACCGATGCAGAATTTGTTATTTCGCCATCAGCTTACATGCATTCATGGCCCACGGGCAATTCTAGTAAGTAATATTCAATACTGAAATGTGAAGATTTATTTTTTAGTCCTCTCATCACAAAAGTTCAAACCTTTGAACAGAATTTTCAATTCCTGGTTTAAATTTTCATTTACGGTTAGTATTAACGAAAACATACTATGATACGTTCATTCTTTTGTTGAAGAAAAAAACTATTTACTCAGCTGTCATATCGTCTTGTTTCCTTTCTTTATCTTCATTTTTATCAATTCATTAATACACAAAACCATCTAATGGAACTCTTATATAGATGACGCATCGACCTACCTTAATGAAAAAACAATTCAAGATAGTACTCCTTGTTGGAGTTGTTGCAGTCCTATGTGGTTCGATGTTCAGCGTCACGTCATCAACAGCAAATGCACAATCGAATTATTCTGTTAAAGTCCAAAAAACATCACAAAGCGACTTTACCGTTACAAATGGAGCGAGTTATGTGGGCTCGACCTTCGACACTACTTATATGATCACAGGTACACAGGCAGACTTTATTAAGGCTAGAGATACGTTGATTTCTTCTGTAACAGAGGATTTTGACAAATCACCAACGATAGGGTACATCAAAATGGACAACACAAATAATCAAACTGATACAAATATGACTGGCCTTGCGAATCCTTTTGTGAGCCAAGACCAAGTTAATGAAAAGATAAAATCTGTACTAAACTATGCTATAGACAAGATTGAGAAACCTGAAGGAATACAACTCAACATAGGTGATTCGAAAGAAATTAAATGTCAATTTGGCAATGTTCTAAACGACTATTGGTGCGATATTCCAACATTTCAGATAAAGTAGTGCCATATTAGAGCACCACTCAATTTTTTTATTTTTAACTTCACGACAGTACGGCAAGTTTTCACGATTGGGTTAAAGTCTGTTACGTTATATCAAGACAGAATAAGTATGGTACTCTCCACTAGAACCTTAGATTTGAAAACTTAACGTGTCAAAAGCTTAAGTTTTTAACTTCTACCTATTTTGCAAAATAATAAAAAAAATGGGGGGGACCCTCGAAGAGATCCTACAGAGCCTCGCACTCTAGTAATCTTACTGACCACCAGCACTCGTCCACTTGGCATCTACATTCTGGAATACCAGGAATGTAAAGTAAAGCGGTTGTTTCGGATTAGCAACTGGCCAAATGACTGATTGCGATGCTGGTTCCTTAACATCTCCCTCTCTTGGCGGATCCATTTTTACTGGATAACTGAATTGAGGTGGATTCTTTAGTGATGGATCACTTGATACCGGCGTAAATGATTGCGCCTTTTCTGCAGTTAGCTTACCGACTCCCGGTAACTCGACTCCATTTGGAATATTCACGCCAAACAGTAACACCAATGTTGGACTCTTTGCTTCATCTCGCATGTTGCGATAATACGCCTTCTCATCCATTACGTGTGCAACCATGACGTGAGTGAATATATCTTTTGCAACTTCTGTGTTGTTTCCATTAGTGATGTCAGTCACTTTTATATGACCATACAGGAATGCCAAATCAGATAACTGCGGAACATCGGATCTGTCTACATGAGAAGCTCCGTGTTGTATCTGATTGAATCCTACATTGTTTACCAATTCAGAGAATTCAGCATTTTTAGTAGGAAGTGCAGCATCAGGAGAATTCCATACTGTATCTGTCAAGGTTATTTTGTATGTGTGTCCTTTGATTTGATGTGGTCCGTATGTTACTGGAGATGTATATGTTGCTTCATATCCAGTCATTTTATTTGGATTTCCTTGCTCAAAGGTACCTGTAAATTTTGAATCATTGCCAGCTGATACACCACATGTCAAAGCATCTCCACACTTGAAAACATCTGTGAATGGGAATAATCCCTTTGGACCAAATACGTTACTCAGGCCTGCTGCCGGTTCAAATAGTCCATTTGATGCTTCGACTTTAAGAAGAGTGCCATTTGCATTTGGTTGAGGCAGAATCGAAGACGAGGTAGAGGACATGTTTATCATCGAATTTTCGTCCTGACCTTGTGCAAATACCAGCTGACTTCGTCCCTGTGTTGTTGCTACTATAGCAAATGATAGGAGAAATATTGAAGCTATTACTCCTAATATTTTTTCTGGAGACCTTTTAGAACTTGCCATTGCAGTCTCCTTTTCCACTTGATATTTAAGGAATTTCCCAAATCTCTCCTAAATTGGCTCCAGATGTTACCATAAACGAGATATCATAAAGCGAACCTGTTTACGATATAGTAACATGAATCGGTTATCCAGAATAGCATCAATGTGAAGCCGACAGTTCTGATAAACTATACTCTGCTTTATATTGAAAAATTACTTTCCTTACCTTACAGAGCCAATTTTAAGACATCCAGTCTATACGTCATCTAACTTAAAGTTGCAGAGCCAGTTGAGTGGGCATAGCATATATAGAAACTTTAAAAAATCTATGCAGTTCTGGTATTAGATTCGATCTTTCAATTCCATTTATACAGAGTCGCCATCTAGTGAAAATAGGTAAGTCACTTTTCTTGAAGTACTGACAAGAAATTTCCAGCAGGATCTTTAAACCATGCTATTTTGGGACCACCATGGAAAATACCCTTGTCATCAGTTTTAAGATCACCTTCTTTGTAAATTTCGAAATGTACTCCTAAACTAGTGAGATTGTCAACTGCTTTCTCAACATCGTCAACGACAAAATTAAGAATGGTAAAAGTTGCAGGTGTGTGGTCGGCTTTGGGATATACGAATATCTCGTTACCTCCAACGGTATGCAAACTTATTCCTTCCATCGCTTCTGATATCTCTAGTCCTAGGGTCTGGCCATAGAATTTTTTGGCCTTTTCTAAATCGTCTACGGAAAAACTAGAAAAGGCTTTTGTGTTTTTAAACAAACTCATATACCAACTTCAAAAGCGGACTATATTAAGTCGTAGGTAACCATTTGGTAATTGGGTAAGATTATTGTAAGTTGTTATCTTCGTAGTTTCAGACAGATAGGGCATTGATCTAAAAATAATTATCTTTGTTGATTGGGTGAGAACCTTATTTGTTTATAGTGAATTCATCGTACGAAGTTCCATTATTGGCAATGAAACTACAACTTAAACTATTGCCATCATTCATGAGATCAATATTCAAAAAACCGAAACCTCGATATTGTTTTGCTATATACGGAGCTTTCCCCTCAAAAAGATTGAGCTCACCTCCTCCCGTTCCAACTGTCGCAAATATGGTTCCGTGAGGATTATCAGTATTGTGAGTATTGAAGTTATAGTTGTTCTGGTTGTTGGTAGCTATTATAGGTTCTTCAGAGTTTTGTCTATTAAATAAAATTGGGTAGCTTCTCTCATAATTATGATCATGTGCCTGCAATACCAAATCCACACCGTATTTGTCGAACAATGGATGGTACAATTCTCTTAGCATTACTCTCGGACTACAGCCCTTGCAGTCAGTTGGAGAAGTATATGCTGGTTGATGATAGGCAACGATGATCCATTGTATATCCGATCTAGATGATATATTCTCCAAGTCCGATTTAACAAATTGATATTGCTCAGAGTTCATTTCATAAGGTGTCTCAGTGGACATGATTAGAAAGTGTATATTTTTGTGATTGAAGGAATAGAATTCCTTGCTCATTTTAAAATGCTGCATATATTGAGTCATTCGTGCATCGCTGTCGTGGTCTCCCCTCACTATCTTAGTTACATTATCAAGTGGCGATACTATTTCAAACCAGCAGTCTGGAGATCTCTGATACGAAAGATCTCCGAGTGCAAGAACCAATTCTGGTTTCTTTGTCATAATGTTCTTGACAGTGTTCTGAGTATTATCATTACAGGCCCAATCTCCGACAGCAGCAATGTTGAAGCCTGTAAGATCCGAACCACTTTCAGCAGCATTGCTTATCGGGACAAAAATAAACAGGATAGGTAATGAAAACAAGATAACTAAAACAATTATGTTATTCAAACTAAATCACATTATTACCAAATTTGAGTATATCTGTACCCGCTACTATTTTGGCCAAACTAAACAATATTTAAATGCATAGATCTTCTGGCTTTAAGGAATTTTGTATAAACTTACAATAGAAAGTTCAGTTATCTAATAGCTATCATATTGAGCAATTTTGACCGTTATATCTCACAAAAAAGGAAGAAGTATTTTGCTCCTCTTCTATGTCGTACTATTTGTAGATTCAGTCACGCTTGAATCCGTTGCGTTAGATCCTTTGAGTTTGACTTGTCCTCTTATTTCTCCGTCTGGATGGTCCTGAGTGTGAACATTAACATATGTATCACCATTAGTCATAGCTGTCTGAAGATCGGCTAGTGTTTGTCCTGCCATAGGTCCTGTCAAGCTTGAATCCGTAACATTTCCTCTCATTATCATTCCCTTTGGTGTATCAGAATGTTTACTGACCTTTAGAAGATCAACTACTACATCACCATTTTCTCCAACCTTTCCTTTATGGATATGAGCTCCAGTTGCATCGGTTATGCCAGTTATATTCATTTTCCAAGTCATCACACCACTTTTTGTCTTGAAATTTATTACACCTTCAGATGTTGTGTTTACTGGGGGAACTTCATCGTTGCCATCCAGTTTTGCTCTGTATTTTTCATTCTGTGCATATGATTGAGTGGTTGCTGTTGCTACCAGAATTAGAGAAACCAGCGCAGCAACTACCACAACAAAATATCCTTTATTTGTCCATGACATGTCATGACTGAACCATTGATCACTTTTAATGATCAGGTAACTTTGTTACCCAGTTCAATCCGTATAAATGACATTTCTCCGATATAGCTCTTGTCGTGTTATTTTCGGTTAGTATCCACAGATCAATCCAAATTCATTTTAATTACCAATTAGACATCTCTGAGGGTAGGAAAGAGAGAACAGCATCAATAATGGGAACGATTGTGGCGTTTGATTTTTTATCAACGTAATAAAAAATAATCATGGTCTAAATAATAATGCTAAACTACACTTTCTAGTGACTTTGTCTTGTTTTGTCATACGATCTTTCTTTTAGTTGGTGCAACCCAATTAACACTTACGTGCAAAGACATCGGCCTGAGGGGAAATCTAAACACTAACCGCTCCTATTAAGCTTTGTTAAACATCGTGCTACAAACCATAAATAGAAAATTATTGTTAAAACTAATGGAATTATTATCATGCAAGCAGACAGGCTTAGTATATTGAGGGTGTTAGCAGATAAACATTGTTTAGAAATATTAACCGTCATAGCGAATGATGTAAATGTGGCCAGTCATACTTTGCAGTCCACGATTGGATTTAGTAAGAAACAACACTATTCAAGGACGCAACATCTTATAGAATGTGGACTTGTCAAAAGAAAACATGGGATCTTCTCGCTAACTTCATTTGGTAAAGTTATTTATCGTAGCAAATTAAAGATAGATGCTGCCTTCAAAGAATATTACACATTAAAGGCAGTAGACTCTATCTTGGCAACAAAGGAAATTACGGAACGCAATAGGAAAGAACTCATAAACAATATTGTAATTGATAATGGTATTAAGATGGTTTTGTTGGGTAACCAGTCCTGAGATAACCAGTATTATGAGTTTTAATGCCTGGGCATCATACCTGAATACGCCGTGAATATGTAGAAAGTATGGAAAGGATGGAAAGTATGATATCGGATGAAATGATTATTTACCCCTCTCGATACTCCTTGATAATAAGTGTCCTCTCCAACTAATCTTAGTATTCTAGTTGTAATAATAATTGCTGCAATTATTGCACTTTCCAAATTAAGAAAAACGCTTAGAGGCTGGAAAGTCAAACGCACCCCAATTTTTGGAATCACATTGGTTTATCTAGGGCTTTCGGCTTATTTTGCAATAAGTTCCTTTATCATTGGCATTCCAATTCATTACCTTCTTGTTTACATCGCAGCATTCATAATCTCACAGTTTTTGTCTTATCATTATGCGGACCGGTCACTTTCATTCTGGAAAACACCTGATGGTTCAATATATTCCAAAGGCGGACTACTTATCCACATTGTATACATAATATCAGTTGTCTTGCGTTTTACCGTATCCCTAGTTTTCATTGGATCTAAATCGTTTCAGTTTCACATCGAAGAGTCTACACAACTTGCAAGTCAAAGTGAGATAGTGGGTATAGCAATAATAGTGGTCGATACTTCGATGATATTTGGTTTGGGGCTCCTTGTGGGTCTGAATAGAAGGCTGCTCAAGCGCTACAACCTCATTAGTCAAGGCAAAGAGATCGTTGAAGAAAAAAAATAATTGAACGTCCATGTGGATGTTTGTTTAGCTAATTACTTATGCTTTGTATCCTAAATCTGAATAAATGCATATCCGACATCATAAATTGCTTCCTGTAGAGAACGATTCTCAGCGATAACCCTACAGCAAATTTGTTGAATGCTCTTCTAAAAGGGATTCGTTTAGTACTCTCAATGTCGAACTAATCATATTCCATTCTCAACATTTGAATTCGGGGTCTATTTTCTTTTCGTTTACTTGTTTCTCGTGAAAATCGCAGATCATACGAAATACTTCCCCTTCCCTTTCATACATTCGTGTTGCTGGGTTTTCACATCCGCAAATTTCGCAAATGTTAGTCATAATTGCACCTTCTATAGCATCTCCATGTCTTACTAATAAATTAACATGAACCACTTTCAACAAATTTCAAGCCCCTCTTGGCCTCTATTTAAATTCAGAAACTATTATTTTTTCAAATCTTCGGTATGTCTATCCAACTCTTTTGAGAGTGACCAACTCAAAACTATTCTGACAGCTACAATCACTGAAAGTATTGTTAGATCTGTTATAGAAGGAATCAAAATAGTTTTGAGAATATCACTTCCAATTTCAAAATCCAAAGCAAGTAGCAAACTTCTAGCCAATCCAAGTCTAGTAGTCTCAAGCCCCAGAGTACGATCCGTAGTAGATTTTTTTAAATTTTTAAGGAATGAAATAAAAGCCAGAACTACAGCCACACCAATTATGATGCCTGCAATAATGTCTATACCAAATGTCAGATAATGGATAAATCCTGACACGAATTGATCTGTTAATATTCCAAGTCCTTCCATTTTACATCCAAATTAGATATCGCCTCTTACTTGTATTTCTATCCTGTGGAATTCAAATTGTTATCATGAGAGGATTGAGGATTGTGTACATTCCCCAAAAATATGTTATCTTTGTTTTATGCCTAGCGAACTTTATCAGTATTGTAAATGAGATTGGGGATAAATTTATCTTGTTACTCTTTGTTGTTTGTTTCTCTCATTAAGGTAGGTCTGCTTTACCTAATATGGCAGTTCTTCTTCCGGAAACTCCCGCTACAACAACCTGGATTCCAACAATTAGCAATGCTATACCTATGAGAATGCCTACAAGCGCAGCACCAACCACAGGAGATACAAGTATCATTATTGATAGTATAATCTCCAATATACCTACACCGATACTAAATCCTCTAGCCCAGCCACGGCTTTCCTTATCTCCTACACCGTGAATAATCCTTGAGATGCCATCAAATAGTAATGCAAATGCTATTAGAAATACCAAGAATATCGTTGCCAATACCGGGAATGCGATAGCTATAACTGCCAATATAATGACAAGTATTCCGAACCCTATGGTCGGTAGTCGAGCCCTATGACGGATAAAGACTCCATAAATAACTCTTTCTATCCCCACTATCAGTAGAATCACAGCTGCTAACAATACTAGAGAAACTGTTGCAATTGCTGGCTGACTCAAAATTGAAATTGATAATATGATTATGATCGCGCCTAGCCCTATTTGTGCAGCTCGAACCCAGCCTGGAGATTTTGCATTATTCATGTATATACCGTGCCGCATCTGACTTAGATAAGAACTTTGCGATTTCTATTCCTGAGAAACAGTACCAATGCTAGTTTACCTATTATACGAACCACACTAGGTATTCGGACTCGCTAAATGCCATTAGTCTCAGTATAAATGTCACACGCATTGGGTATCTCACGTTTACGTGGCTATCTCAGGTCACTCGCAGAGATCTGAGGTCAAATTGATTCTTATTTAACTCATCTAGGCTATACTATTGAGTTTGATTCGAAGACGCAGAGATAGCTGAATTGCAAATGTCTATCGCTACATCATCTGAGCCCTTAGAAATTAGGTCAGGACAGATCTGAGAAAGATTCTCAACTCTAGATGATTGGGCTATCTCGGTATTG
>JAKEIK010000081.1 GCA_022545895.1 Nitrososphaeraceae archaeon
GCGGCTTTCCCTTTCGATTTTAACGCATCAACGAAGGGTTTTGTTTCGTCTGAAAAATGCACTGAAGAAATTATTTTTAACACTGATTGCTTTATTTCTTCTACTTCGTCGTTTTTAATCCATAGTTGCATTGCTACTGATATGGCACTTGAAAAATCACCAAGACTATTCCCTATTCGCTTTCTTACTAGTAACTTGAATTCCTGGATTAAATCATCTGATACTGTCGCATTTTTTAAGTCTGGTTATTGCTCATTTCCAGGCTGAGTACCAATCCAGAGCTGCATGGCCTGCTCCAAGGCAGATGAAAAGTCACCCAGTGTGCTGCCTTCTCTTTTGACAACATTCAGTTTGAATTCCGATATCACATTATCAGATACTATCGCCTCAACTGTTCCCATATTTGTTGATAATCTGGGATCTATATAAGAAAAGGCTCACAATTTAAGAAAATCTTAAGAAATAACAAGTGGATTTGTAATTCAACCTTTAAAGCAATCAAATAATGAGGGATTCAGTCTTTGGTTCGAGTTCTTCCGTTGCCACATACAGCCTTTAACTGCTTTGTTGTGCAGTAGACATTATGGAAGAGATAATTGAAGATACGTTTGACAAATTAAAAGCTGGGGCAAAAGCTGTCGCTGAGAAGGTTTCACATCCTGACAAAGACTTGGGTGCTGAATACGAAAAAGAAAAGCATAAAGAAAAAATGACAGACAGCGAGCATGACGCCAGTTGCGGATGCGGTCACGAACACTCCGATGATCATGGAAGCGCAGAACCGATGAACCCAGACCAGATAAAAAAACACGAACCTACTGCAGTTAAGAGAGACAAGAATCAATCAAGCACAGGCGAGCCAGTCTAGAAAAGTTTACTAAGACACCGTCATTTTTTTTGTAAATTTGGTTTGTATATTTCACGAACCCGTGAACTTACGAGAATTGACCTGATAACACCTATTATTCATAATCTGAATTTGCATTTTTCAATAACACTTGCTACAATTTCACTATTTGATGACTTTAATTAATTATCATAATCGCCATTAGTGTGACATGGAGTGTTACTAAACTATGTTGAGCCATAATTTTCCAAGCGGATGCCCCCAAGATAAATTAGGTCAATGAGAATTCTCAATCGGTTTCTTTGCTTTCAAAGCTTCCAACCTTTCCTTTTTCTTTCCCTTATCAACTTTCTGTCAATAATCATTCTTAAATAAGTAGGTCTATATTCATGTAGTCGAATAAATATACTAGGTAACATGAAGAAGGAGTTTATTGTCTCAAAAATTGAGACTTCGCCCGAAGAGAGCACTTACGTCTATGTTATTTTGACTGATACAGGAATTCACTTTTCTCCTACTAGAAGACAAAAAGAGTTCCCCGAAAATCCCTTTGGAATAGCATCCATACCTATTACATCGTTAGACGATTTAAGGAATTTACCAAAAAAAATATCTGATGCTATGGAACACGCTTTTCGGGGGGATGGGGATAATACGTCGCCAGAATCCACTACCTTTAAGATAAATTCAACTGAATTCGAAGAACTCGGGATAAAGGTGGGAGACAAGGTCACCGTAGAAATTGAAATATGTAATAATGATATTGGAGTCTGAAAACGCGCAGCGAGTGAAAAGACCTTGAAAATTATCTATATTAAGTAATCCTCATAATACAGCTGTAACGTGTTCTTCCCTTAGGCCAACGCATGTTGACAGATTTGTCAGGTAACTCATTTAATGATAGCTAAAATTGAGGTACGGCGACATATTAGAAGTCGGGTTAGTAGGGCCTTCCCACATAGTCATCCAACAGTCGTCTTTCACCCCTACTAACCCAAATAAATTAGCCCTTTTTCTATAATGACCGAACATAACTCCAACAATGGAGACTATGCTCTCAATTGTGATAATGCAGTGGATTCTTATCCTATCTGATCTAAACGGACAAATAGTTCCGTTAATATTTCCTGTGGAGTATGGCTTCTTATATTTTATTTTAATAACCAATAGATACGAAGTCTAACAAGTCAAATCAACAATGGTTAAATAAAATAAAAAAACAGAATTCATAATGAGGGCAGCTATCTTCGAAA
>JAKEIK010000082.1 GCA_022545895.1 Nitrososphaeraceae archaeon
CTCATGAACAATCTTTGGTTACTGAAGCAAGTGTAGTTTTCTTTTCCAATGAATATGCTGAAATCAGTACTCTCTTCCTGGGTATGATTGGTTACGGGGAAATGGATCTGTCGCTTGATTGCAATGATCCACAAACTATGATGGGACGGGTCAAGTAATTTTCTTGATAAATAAATATAGGATGATTGAAAAGAATACGGCATTGGGGCTAAAAAAAGAAGAGATATATCGTCTGTGTATCCAAACAGATATTTGCTCGATTGTTCGGATGGCAAAAATATTTTACATAAGGAGAAGTTTAGATCTACATTTACGATCCCACTGTGAGTGTTTAGTCCTATTGCTTATATTCGTAGGAGACGGAAAATCATGTGATAAATTACAAAGGAACTCAGAGATGATTCTTATTAAATTCGGTAAGATTAATTAGGAATAACAATGCATTTTGTATACCAAGAAGTTGAATAGAACACTAGTCAAACAAAAGACAAATAAAATTTCGTAGAGTAAGGTTCTCATTGATCTCGTTACCAATTTGCATTATTAGATATATGAAGTCCTGCAGCTTGATTGTATCGTGCAGTTAATTAAGCGTTGTAATTTCGTATAATTTGATAGCTAATTAAGGAAAAATGAAACCATGATCACTTGCTAAATCAGAACTGCAAGCTAACCCAACTGTTATATCGTCACCGCTACCCTGCGAAGAAGTTTTACAAAGTAAATCTTCCAGAATATCCTCTAGAAAATCGCGGCCAAGGATCCTTATCAAGTCTAGGTAAGCATTTCCAACCTTAAAGAACTCTTGATAACTCTTAAACGAGTTTGAATATCCATCCGTCGATGCAAGCACAAGCACAGGATTTGCTCCGTTATTTTTTTCAACAGCAATCCTGAAATCATCGGATGCTCCTTGCGTACATAGAGATTTAGTCTGATAACGTGAAAATTGCACATCATCACGTAGCGGCTTCCTGACATTCCCCGTGTCATCTACCACCAAAATATCTCCATCTCCAATCTGGAGATACAACATAAAATCCCCATAGGATGCAACCACAATTAGAGTGGTTCCGTAACCGATTTTAGGGTCTAATCTGACGTAGTCCACAATCGACTCATTCTTTACTTCATCATACAAAGCGCCTAATTCATCTGATGAGAATTTCTTATTCTTGTGATCAAGTAGAACTCTGCTATTCCATTCTCTAGTAATTAATGCAGGATATTTGCTTATCTTATTAGGAACTTTTATGTCTGTCTCCCTGACTGATGAAAGTATGTCAACGGCAGTATCAACGGCCATTTTAGAACCCACTTCACTACGAAAATGGACTGGAGACCCGTGACCATCTGCCAAGGCAATTATGACAGGGTTATTGTATTTGCCGATGGAAATTCTAAAAGCATCCTGATTCGGCAGACCGGATAACCTGTGCTCACGCCCACGAACACTCTTGCCAAAACAATAAAAAGAAGATTTACTCAATTTTAACTGAATAATGATGGAATGCATTATTTGTGCTTTATTACAAAACCATTGCTAACATTTTTTAATTCTTCAGATAATAAATGAACAATAATATTTTTGAAATCAATTAATTTCGCAGAAGATACAATCTAAAATCGGTTGGAATTTTTATAGACTTGCAATAAACGTAAATCTAATAACAAATTAAAATCAAAGGAAATATGTGCACAATTTGATTACTAACTAAATTGGTAGCAAGAATTAGTTTGAATATTAAATGCACTAAAGGGCTATTTACTATTTCTAAGCCAGAGGAATAATAAAATCATGTACATTTCTCTATTTGGTCATCCCATGTCTTTCGTTTTTTAAATGTACTTATTCAGCCATGGTAACACTCAGCTATCCAGTTGTAGCGCTCTGCATCGATTCTTGGGCAATAGAATTGCAAATCACATCGCCATTAAAAGTATCTTCAATACCAAGAGGATTATTAGACCGTAATTGTACAGTAATTACAACATTTTGTCCGCATACGCCGGTGAGTGAGATGGGAGTAAACAGAGGAGGATTACATAACTTGATTTCTTCCTTAATGTTGTGCGTATCACCAATCATAGCGTACTGACTGATTGAGGCATTGCCGCTATAGATCGTACCTTTACTTAAAACCGTCCCTGGGTTAACAGGATCGTTAAAATTATCCAACGTCCAATTTCCTGATGCCGATCAATTTACAACAAGCACTATGAACGCAATGTCGGATGGGGCTTGTGAACCATCAGTGCATTCAATACTTCCTGAGCCTCCCCCATGAATGATGACCGAATCGGCAAATGTTTCGGGATAATCTAACGAAGTCTGAATGAGTAACAGAAAAGATAAAATTAGAACTGTATATGTGTTTACTATTCGACTATTAAATACCGGTCTGTTTTTCAACGACTTGTGGAGTTAATTTGCAACTTAAAGATTCCTTTGAAAAGTAGCATCATTCTCATATTATCATAGCTACTTTTCAAATCCGTCCGTTGTGACATTGTGATAACTTTTTACCCTAATTCAAATAATTTATTCGGATATGTTCCAATTCAAAGATAGACTAAGGGATGTACTCAGTGGTATCTATCATCAGAAAAGGGAAATCATAAAAATCTCAAAAAGAAGACTAAAATCATGGTAAATTATTCTAGGTTAACCAGCTGATGGTCTCAGGCTATGAATTTTTCCTTCTTATTATTTTGGCAATGCCTCTGCTCTTTTTGGATTTTTCAGGCTTCCTTTTATTGGTAATTTTTTTCTTGTTTTCTTCCTTTGTTGCTGTTGATTTTGACGATCTAGTTTTTGTTACAGTAGATACTGTATTGCTGTTAGCCTTCTGGTAACTTAAGAACTTAGTTAATCTCTCAACATTCTCCGGATGCAATGTTTTCCTCCACTTATCTAAATGAATTCCTTTGCTAGCCGCAGTGTAAACGTTCAAAATACCAACCTGAACAAGCTCGGCTTTCGAGAAACCCCGTCCTGTTCTGGTACGACGCATCCCATGATGGAAAATTTTCACAATCGGATCTTCTACATTGTTTTCCAAATCTACCTGGTGTTATTGAAGAGGAGATTAAAAGGTTTTGATGCAATGTAGTGTGGAAATACTGTAAGTTGAGAAGTGTGACTAAGTACCATATTAACTCGAATTTAGACTGGACCATTTACTATAAATGAAGTATTAAGCGGGAATAAGGTCAACTTGCTATTTCATAATCTATCCAAAAAAGTTTTCTAAACATGCAGAAAATTTGACACGATATTCAGAAGTAGAGATTGTATAGTACGCTTTCTCACATGGGATTTGAATATTGAAGATACCCAATTAACATCCGTAAAAAAGGGAAAAAGTTGTAATCAATGAATTACCTTTGTTGAAAGACAAGTTACTTATAGTTATGATTATATTCTAGACATTAGATAATACTTACGGTAATCTCCTAGGGATTGCCACTGAATTTAGTTTACCTTTGCTTTCATTCTGAGAACGCGTCATCAGTCAGAAATAATTGTGGGTCGTGTATTGGACCATGATGAATGATTTGTTATTCCTTGGGAGATCGTCAGATAGCCCGGAATTGAACGTATGAATAATCAAACCGCATTTGTTTTTCTATTCTTGTTTCTGACCTGCCATTAAGAATCTCATATTAGTGGTGACTTTATCCCTTATTGATTTCGCTGGAACTCCAGCCACGATGTCTCCGTCGACAACGTCATGAATTACACCTGCCGATGCCGCCACAATAACATTGTTACCAATTTTAATATTATCCTTTATCATAGAGTTAAGTCCTGTCCAGACCATGTCACCTAATGTGGTACTACCACCAATTATCGTGCCCGCAGTCAATTCACAATATTTCCCTATTTTGACGTTATGTGCCACATGAACCAATGCATCCAATTTACTTCCATCCCCAATAACCGTGTCTGACAGCGATCCTCTCGCAACAGAAGAGTTCGCAGATATCTCTACATTTTTTCCAATCTTAACGCCCATAATGTGGGGAAAACGTTCAAGGTTTCCACTTGTATCGCGTTCAAACGCAAAGCCGTCTGCACCAAGTGTTACGCCTTGTTGAATTACACAAGCATCGCCTAAGGTACAGTTTTGAACCAAGCTAACTCGGTCGTAAACTATTGAATCGTCTCCTATCTCGCAATTGTCACCAATCACAGTAAAATCCCCAATGTAACAATTTCTTCCTATCTTGGCAGTAGGAGATACAGATGCTCTTGACGATATACCAACCAATTGTTTTTTCTTATAAATCATATTTAAAGCGCGTACGAACGCCAATCGGGGATTATTAGTGAAAACAAGAAGTTGTTTAGTTCCTTCAGAGTTGACCTTCGGACTTATCAAGCCTTTCATAGATGAATTACAGAGAATTATCCCTGCATTAGATTGTGATATCAAAGAGAATCCTTTTTCCCCAACATGATAACAAAATGAAAGGTCTGTATCCTTCGCAACAGAAATAGCAGCAGCTCCTTTGACTTTTCTATCCGTACCAGCACAAGTATATGAAATATCTTGACTCTCAAGAAGAGATTTAATGTCCCACTCCATTTGCTCAATGAATATGAGGACTAATCAATTAAAGTATTCGGCAAGCCCGAACATGCTAAGCATTTTATTCGCTAATTTTCCAATATGCTCTGGAAACACTTGTATGTATTCTTCGCTTTAGACTGGGGGAGGCTGGTATGTTTAAGTACACTATTTACTTTTGTAAATGAAACTTCGAAAACAATTTGCAAATTGAAACCCTTTAGGACAATTAACCACGATATCCATACATTTGTAGCATAGATCTCTTCATAGGGGAAAATGAGTATCTAATTAGATATTCTCAAGAGGATCTGGATTAATATTGTAATAAGTCATAACCGAGTAGACTACCATGAAGGTATCAATCTTTGTGTTGGCGAATAATTGATCTTAGTTCTTTATCCTCAATTAGTGTTTCAGTCAGTTTATTGAATTCTTCGACAGGAAGACCATTTGTCGCCACAAATGAGTCTAAAGCCCTCAACTTCCAATAACTTAGTAGGGCGCTATCAATAGTATGTTGTGCATGCAGAACAATCTTTCCAAAGGAAGTGAGGTAATATCTGGCATTCCTACGTTCAATAACTCCAACTTTTAAAAGACGATTCATTCTGGTGTAGAATCCCTTTGGCGTAAGGTTCAACTCTGACATAAGTATATCACTGTCGGCATTAAGTAAAGATATCGCACGCAACAACTGGACTGATTTTATATCCGATATAGAGCTCAATACGTCAGATACTTTTTTTTCTTCATCCTGATGGACTGTACTTAACATATTTTGCATTGATCTATCTGACCCAGTTGTATCATGTGTGGAGTATAGTAGGATATAAATTTACTTGTTTTGGGGATCATACGATTGATGGGCTTATTTCAGGCACAAAACACAGTTGATGTTCCGCGCGGGATATTGTAACTTCATAGAGGTCTACGATAAACAATAAAGATTATGTCCAATGGATCAGTACTAATGCGCTGAACTTATTTGCTTTCGATTGCTCGCATTTGAGTATTTCTAGGAAATCTCCCTAGTGTTCCAAGCCATCAACACGTTTTCTGACGATTTTTAATTATTGGTTATTGATAAAATTTAGGTATTAGTCAATCCTCCAACCGAGGGCAACGAAGTTATCCTTCCATGTCTAACAATTTACCTGACATGCTACTAAATTTTGTTCCGATATTTTCAGTCACTTAAAATTCCAATACGAAATATCGAGAAGATTACTACGTTCAATGTCATAATTCAAATTCTTGCGTCTCCATTTGCTGAAAAGATCTGGTTTGAAATCATCATATGGAAAAAGATTTCCTTCAAATCTTTTTGAAATTAACTTCAGATGTCATCAGGGCAGGGAGGGACTATAAGAAACAAAGCTGATAAACCTGGATAGCAATATTGCACATTCATCACTCAAAATTTCTACTTTTAACTTTCAATTGGAGTAGGCAGCTAACTATTCTCCCGATCTTCTCAAATTTAGAGCTCCTCATCCAACTCTTCAAATGCAGTCGCCTTTGAGACCTCGTGTAACCGCATAGCTACTATTCTCTCATATTCCTTGACGTTAAGAATACCCCGTTCAGCAAGCAAATTCACAAGAGCGCTTAATCTTGCACTTATTTCTTCGACTTCTGTCAATTCTCTTCCGGTCGTTATTCGTGCTCTACGTGGTTCTTGTTCACCCCGACCAGACGAAGGTTTTTCTTTTTTCATATTCTGATACTATTAAGTTTCATATTTTAAGCAAGATGTAAAATTCATTTCTTCAGATATAGAGATTTTGATATTACCCATAACTGCCTTGCGACTAGTTCCTGAATTTAAGATTAGTCCGTTGGACGCAGGTATGATTAAATCGCTTTCATCTTCCTGAATGATAATACTCCAAGGATGCCAAGTACAAATGTAAAAAAAAGCAAAACCATTATGTCAGTTTGAAAAGAGTTTATACCTTGTCCGAGAATCACTCCTCTGAGAGCATCTACTGCATAAGTTGCCGGATTAAGTTGTGTTAAAATATTCAGCCATCCGGGAAGATTGTTTATTGGGAATAATGCTCCGCTCAAAAAAAATAGCGGGAATACTACAAAACTAACTATAAGTTGAAAACCTTCCAGACTTTCAATAAAGCTTCCGAATGTAAGTCCAACTGAAGTTAGCGTAAATGACAAAATTAGGGCTATGACCACAGTTTGGCTAATCGAAAGAGGATCGAAGTGAATTCCAATTATGTATCCTACAACCAGCAGGATGGCTACTTGAACTAAGGAGTTTGTCATACCCCCTAACGTCTTCCCCACAAAAACAGTTGTTCTAGTTGCTGGTGACACCATGACACTTTTGAGGAAATCGAATTTTCTGTCCCATATTATGTATGAACCAAAAAAAACCGAGGTGAAAATTATCGACATACATATTATCCCTGGAAAAATAAATAGTTGGTAGTTTGCACCTGTATTCGTAGGGTTGGTCGATCCTAACCCCGAGCCCATAACAAATAGCCATAACAGGGGAGTGAATATCGAGGCGACTAATCTGCTTCGTTCTCGTACAAATACTTTAAACTCTCTTAGCCACAAGGCATAGAGTTGTCCAAATTCTCTGTTTAAATTATGACTTATCGTACCTAGCATATCTCTCCATAAAACCTCCCTCTGCATCATCGTCATCATCCATCGGATTACCGGCAACTTGGAGGAAAAGGTCGTTGAGCGTTGGCTTCTTGTATTCAATCCAGTTCACGTTATCTAGGTAACTTAGAATTTTGGGAATGTTCTTGTTTGCGTTATTCACAGTAATCACCAACCAATTGTCGTTATAGCTCGCATTGTGAACAAAATCCAACAAAGATAGTTCTTCAATCTTTGATAAAACTGTGCTTTGATTTACATTGTCTTCAAATCTTATCCTGATTGTGTCACCACTCAAGGTTTCCTTCAATTTTGCTGGAGAGTCGACCGCAGTTATTCTTCCATTATTAATGAAACATATTCTGTCACATAATTGATCGGCCTCTTCCATGTAGTGTGTAGTAAGTATAATTGTAACATTTTCTTCTTCTACCAGTTTTCTTATGTATTGCCACATGTTGTCTCTACTACTCGGATCGAGGCCCAAGGTCGGTTCGTCTAAGAATAGAACCCTTGGTTTGTGAACAAGGCCCCTAGCTATCTCTAATCTCCTCCGCATTCCGCCAGAGTATTTTTTAACTTGATCGTCTTTTCTACTAGTTAGACCAACTAGATCAAGTACTTCAGAAATTCTCTTTTCCCTCCACTCTTTTGGTATCCCATATAGTAACGCGTGTACTTTTATATTCTCGTAACCAGTTAAAATATCATCGCTACTAGGCGCCTGAAAAACTACACCTATGCTAGACCTTACTTTACAGGGATCATCTAGAATATTATTCCCGTTGACCACGGCATATCCGGACGATGGCTTGATCAAAGTAGCTAGGATGTGAATGAGTGTAGTTTTTCCTGCACCGTTTGGCCCCAAAAGACCAAATACTTCATTTTCAGATACGTCCAGGCTGAGGTTATCAAGCGCTGTAAGATTTCCATAAGTTTTAGTCACATTTTTTATAGATATCAAAGAGTGCCTATTCTTAGCTAGAATCCCTCTAAATTAAACTTCTCCCATCACATGTTATCCATATTTTATCCGATCTCGGGGTTGTACCAAAAGAACCATCTTTAGTAAATATAAAACCAGAAATATTTAAATCGGTGTTTTTATTTGTTCAGCTATTCTACAATACTCCTTGGTCCTATTACCACTATTGTTCTTTTACAGTTTTGAAACCATTTATGAAAGTTTTGTAATGTTTGGTTTGATAAAATCAACCTTGATAAAACTGAGAAGCTCAAAAGCAAAATTTATTCACTGATCAGATATGCTAATTCTATCAATGTTGCTCCTTATTTCATCGATGCGCCATGCAATTTCGGATAATCCATCTACGGCCAGTGTGTCCTCCCATGCGTCGAGTATGGAGCGTAAAATTTCTGTAGAGTGGTAAAGCAAAAGCGAATAGGGATGATGTTCTGTTGTCGAGTAAGCAAGGTCAAGTATTTCCGAAACCGCCGATAGCGCTCGTTTAAGTTCATTTGTATTATTCGAGTATATCCGCACGATTCCGTTTTCTTCGTCAACATTCAATGTCGTTATGATGCCTTTTGCTTTAACACTATCTAGAAGTAGTCTGACTTCTTGGGAGAGGGTCTTCAAGGGGTCAATTTCTGTCTTTTTGTTTTCGTCTTTGCTATACTCGTTTCCATCTCCTTTCAATATTCGAACCATTAAATTATTTCACCTTTTCCACAGACTCTCACTCCACTTGCATCAGGTTTTATAACAACAAAATGCTGACCCGGTGAGTAAACAAGAGGTTTAAGAAGCTCTAGTTCAATCTGATCTTCCAGGAATCTAATTTTAACAGGTTTCAGCTGAAGTCCAACAGCGAGCAAGTATGTATGAGTTTCACCCATCTCCTCTTTGAAGTATGGATTTTTCTTAAATTTTGCATTAACTAACGTAGTAGAAGTAGTGAGATAGCCTGGATCGCAAATTACGTCACCTCTTGAGATGTCGATAGCAGAAATTCCTTTTAGTGCAAGCCCTACCCTAGCAGGACTTGTGGCTTCATTTGCGGAATCATCATGCAGCTGAATTGACTTAACAAATACTTTTTTCCCTTGTGGAAGAATTGTTAGCTCGTCGTGAACACTAACCTTCCCTTGTTTGACAACTCCCAGGATGACAGTACCAACACCTTTGACATCAAACGAATGATCTATAGGTATTACCAAAGATCCTTCTTTCCGTTTTGGTTCCAGATTTGACATTTTCCCCCTCAACTCATTTGAGTCAGCTAAGAAATCATAGTTTTTAATTTCAGTGGTCTTTATCATTGACTTAAGTCTATCTTGATCTACGTTATAGGAATGTAATATGTAACCTTGACTCATTGATAAGTGATCAAGCGCGATAATTTGTTCGCCTACAAATTTGTCCAACTTAGTGACATTCAAGATAGCATATTCGGCAATGTTTATAGCTTGAATAAGAGATTGTATTTTATCCGGATATGTTATCGGAACAGTCCATGTCAGAATTGCATCGGAGGTCTTTTTATCATAAATTGATATATCAGTAGTCGTCCCTTTTTTCCCAAGCTCTTCTGCAAAGCTAGGATCACCCAATAAAACAAAGTTAATATTCTTCACAATTCACCGTGCACTAAAGGTGATAAATCATTTACTATTAATTGCGTTAATAGGTCAATCAATGTCAACTAAAAGGACATGCGGATACCATCCTATGTCATGAAACTTGAATACAGCGTGTTAGAAATTTCTGTGTTGGACACTTCCTATAAAAATCACTTTATCTAGAGAGCTAACACAAGTAACTTTCCCACTTAATGTTTTGGATCGTGACATTCTGCTATACGTTTACATCTTTATGCGTAATCGTCATTGCGTATGCGAACTTCGTTGACACAGGTTGAAACTTCTCATTTCCACATTAATGAAAATGGGAAATATCTATCGTGTCCAGACAGTTTAACATTAAGGAGTTATCGGAATTATTTTACTATGACCATTCGTTACTATATTCGGAATCGTGGACAAATTTATTACATAGTTATTACATAGTCATAGTTTGATAATAAATCTTGGTAATCGTCATTCCTTTAACAGTCTACCTGAACTAGATTGTCAATTAATAAAAAAAGTACTTCATGCACAGCAGTATGAAACCCGAACCAAAGCGAACAAATTATGATGATCTCTTTCGTCGAATCAAGTCTTACTGTCGATTTAGTGTAAGTTTGAGTGCTGTCTCGCCGGAGCATAACAACCAACGCGAAAAGCATAGTACGGAAGAACTTTTATTTTAAAGCCTATCATATTTTCGTGATTAATAATAAATAACACGGTGTCCTATTAGAAAGTAAAAATGTTCTTCAGAAAGAAGAAAACGCAAACAAGGATTCCTGTAAGAAGAATGGTAGTTCTTGCACGGCAAGCAGCTGACGGAGTTATAACATATGCTAAATCTTGCCATCCAAACGAAGGCATCTTAATATTGCAAGGAAAACATAAGGAAAATACAACATTTATAACAGGATTAGTTATTCCTCCTTTCTCGACTCATGGTCCTTTTTATTCAGGATTTTCAGGTTACGAGCTCCCTTTTGATCTCTCATATATAGGAACTGTACATTCTCATCCTAGCGGATCTATGAGGCCTTCGCTGGAGGATCTTCATAACTACTTTGGTGTTGTTTCATTAATAATTAGCCACCCATATGATTATCAGACTATTTCTGCATTCGATAGAAACGGCAATAGCTTAGATCTTGAGATATCGGCAGAATAAACTGCTAGTATGAGTTCGTGACTAGAAATACTAAAATGAGTAACAAATTAACTTATAATAATTAATTGACATTAGAAGATTTACGTCAAAAGGCATTATTCCAGAACACTATTGATGTATGGATAATGTATTCTGAAGAAAAAAATTGGGACTGGTATGACATCGCTGGATACACGGACTTCATCCGCCACATTCATTCAAATGCCGTAAAGATGCAGAAATTTCCCCTTTGTATTAAAGAATCAGGAGGAATGTTTGAAAGGGGAAAGGATAAGGCAAAATTTTTGGAAGAGCTATCTCACATTTCAGGGGAAGATGTCGCTGCATATACGTTAAAGTTAAGTAATGAGGTACTGCATGCAATTAGAAGTTTCAAGAAGATGGACGCACCAACCAAATCAGATATATAAAATGCTAATTCTAAGACATCAAGACTATATACTTACGTGGAATTGTCGCCGCTTGTAAAGAGTCGTAGATTTATTGGGTTGGTACCCACCTTGAGCATGGAGACCCCCATCTGCTCTGATAGAGAAACGCTGACGTCATTGTGGCAAAATCGATTATTTTTTGAGCCACTGAGTAATAATTCGAATTCAACGAGCCTCAGAATTGAAAAATATATTTAATAATTTTATTGCGGATAGTTCAGGGAAAAAATATGGCATCCTATTATAGTATAATCAATTAACAAGTTAATATCAATCCCCCAGCATATCTCATTAAGTGTCCGACAAATTAGGTACGGCGATTTTTGAAAACTCAAATCAAATGATTTTTGAGAACAAAATAATACGGTTCGGAACAGAATTTTTTCTGTCTATTCCTATTGATTTAGCTAGTTCATTAACAATTAGAGATGGGGATGAATTCGAAATGTTAGTGAATGATGAAATGAATTTGATTTTAAGAAAGAAATCGGACTAAGCCTATCTTCTTGTGTAATGGGAGGGTATTTTTTGCCATTTTGCAATCAATGCTTCTGTTCTAATGTGTAATGGTTCGTCATGTAATCTTCCTTTCGCCAATTTAGCATACTCGTTAATTATGTCAATCCCGATATACCCTCTTAAAAAATGGTGGGCAACTTTAGTTGTTTGGCCACTACCGTTAAATGGATCAAGAATTACGTCACCTTCGTAGGAATACAGCTTCATCAAACGATAGGGGATTTCCTCAGGAAAGGGGCACGGGTGATTTATAAATCCAGGTGGAACAGGCGCAATATGCCAGACTGAATTTGCTATTTCCTTTGTGAATTCCTCATGTTTGGCGGGTAGTGCATCATCGCGCTGAGTCCTCCCACTATTTACGTTTCCTTTTCTAAGAACAAGAATAAATTCATGCATGATATTTGCCCTAAAATACTTTGGATACGGATTTATTACAAATGAACCATATCTGTTAGTTCCTCCAGTTACTTTATGCCATATTATTTCTTCATGAAGGCTCCAGTTCCCAAAGGGTTGAACCAGATTAGATAAAAGCATATGCGGTAATGGAAGGATACTGCCATTAACAACCTCATTTCCTATGACTATGCAACAGTAACCACCTTCTCGGGTAACTCTAAAAACATGATTGTTAAATATTTCAATCATGTCATTGAGGTATTCAGTAGTTGAAATTCGCGTAGTCCCACGATAGTATCCATTTCCTTCTACGTGCATACCGTAATCTATTGCGTTCCTATAAGGAGGGGAAGTTATAGTAAGTTGAATTGAGTTTGCAGGTAATTTTTCAAGTATATTCTTGCAATCTCCTGTCTGTATTGAATTTTCAAACCCTTGAAGTAACATTAGAGTCCATATTTGTCACGTATGCGTCAATATTCGCCATACTCAAAAATAATAAACCGGATTATGAACAAAATTAGTTGAATATGGGGAGAGCAGACGATTATTTTTCTAAGATGAACTCATTGACCTGCATTCCGAAATGTCTTCCTGAAGTAGGTTTTGCATAGGCCACTATTTCATCACCTATTTTTATCTCCGTAACAGGTATCAATTTCTTATCTTTAGATACCAACCTGATAGTCTCCGCATTCTGGACGATGACACTACCAAATTCGCCATCTGATTCTGCTCGAATCAACCTTAAAGGCCTTGTCTCTATCTTTGAACGTCCTACTGTGGACCTTCTTCCCAGACCCTCATTATTAACAATCAGTACTTCTACTCCTGATTCCAATTCAGAAAGATATTTCGTTGTTCCGTTTGGCAAAATCGTATAACAATGAACTGCTCCCGCATTTACTCTGAATGGTCGCGGTGACGTAAATGATGATCCTATCGATTCATTATGTATCAAAAACAAAAAATTTGACTTATTACCAACAAGCATTCCTTCTCCATATACCATAATTGAAGCTGTGTCAACACATACTCTCTCGCCGACGCCTACATCTTTCACCTCAACTACCCTTGCATTTCCCAAGCTAAACAAAACATTCTCTAGATTGGACTTTGAATTTTCGACTTCCTTCAAGTCATCGGTACTCAGTATTACTCCATCAACACCGAGTTCTAGTACAGAGAACATTGTTCTAACTTCGCCAGAATTCTTTGCACTAGCAAATATCTTTGTGCCACTCGTCTGAAGTTTAGCAATTAAGTTCTCAAGGGGAATTATCTTCCAATCTGTAGCATCAACAATAACAAACTGAGCTCCTTCCTTTGAGGCTTCCAATATTTCGTCAAGATCTTCATTAGTGACAACCTTTTTGTAGTAGCCAGCAGATTTGTTTTTACTTTTAATTTTCTTCAATGATTCAATCGAATCGCATACTACAAGATTTGCATTTTCAGATGGAAATATTGTCTTAAATCTCTTATCTTTCACAAAATCAGGGTCAGCATATATCAACGATACCCCCGCAAGATTTGAGATGAAATCATCTAAACTGGCTCCATTCATTATGGGTCGAACGATCAGTTCCTTAGTTTGTCGTTGATTTGTCAAGCTCTTTTAACAATCCTTTTGGTTTTTTTCCCTCAAAGATAACTTTAGATAGTGCTTTCAATATAGCAGGAGGATTTCTATGTTGAAAAATATTTCTGCCGAAAGTTACGCCAATAGCACCTGCCTCCATAGCACCGGCACACATGTCTAAGATTTCGGCATCTGTTGTAGCCATTGGTCCTCCGGCAATTGCTATTGGTACCGGGCATCCTCTGACGACTTGTTTGAAGGAAGAAATATCTCCGGTATACACAGTCTTGACAATGTCAGCTCCAGCCTCAGCTCCAATCCTCGCAACATGTGCAACAATATTATGATCATGTGGGTTCTTTATGTTCTCACCCCTTGGGTACATCATAGCAATCAATGGGACATTCCATTCGTTACATTTGTCCGAAACCATACCCAATGCTTGAAGCATTTCTGACTCCTCTCTGGCTCCAATATTGATGTGGACAGAGACGGCATCTGCACCTAGTCTTAAAGACTCCTCCACACTTCCCATAAGCATTTTCTTGTTTGGATCAGGACCTAATGACGTACTACCGGACATATGAGCGATCACCCCAACGGTAGGTGGATGGGGAAGACTTTTGATAATTCCCTTATTGACAATAATGCATGTCAGACCTGTATTTTCGCACCGGTAGATAGTATCATGAATATTCTCTATGCCGGATATAGGACCATTTGTAATACCATGATCCATTGGAATACAGAGCATCTTACTTTCTTTAAGAATACGACTCAATCTAATCTCTCTTCCAATACTCATGAATATCCAAGAACTTCTCCCCCCGACTTAAAAGTGATATGATATCATTGAGGCCTAGAGTTTTTTAATTCTAGAACATTGAACTACAGTTTACCCTGACTTTACGATAATATCACACAAATACTGGATTCGGTAGCAAATCAGCTGTTATTCCTAGAGCAAACTAACCTATTGCCTCTTCTCCACGTGTCTTAGTGCCAATGTCAATTGCATCAATTACCGTTGATACAAAGATTTTTCCATCACCTGCTGAACCTGTGCTTATAGTGTCCAATATGGTTTTGATGACCTTTTCTAATTGGGAATCTTCGACTACAGTTACAACATTTGCCCTGACAGAAAATTCCGCAGCGAATCGAGCGGTGCCTCTCTGGGCTTCCACCATGGGTTTTTCTCCTTTTCCTCTTCCTTTGGCATCTAGTATAGTACATCCACCCACTCCAATTTGTTTCAGAGCAGCGTTTAATTCAGATATCTTTTCGCTAGCGATAATAGCTTCTATACGTTTCATAATTTGCTATAAAAAAAGGTCACAATATAAGGTTTTCAAATAAACTTTCATAAATAAAAAATATAACTATTCTTGAATACTATTTAGTAATTATCATAGAAATCCTATTTTTCATAGCTTCAAATAAATCTGTACCCTAAGATGGCTTAAAATGCCATCCCGAGGTCTTCATTTCAGAATAAAACGTTGGCAATAGTTGTTCTTGGTAAAAGCCCAGACCTTCCGCGATTAAGGTTTAAAGAATTTTTTTGTTGCTCCAAGTGTCACTATGTCTATTGGAGGTATTATTGCAACTATTGGAAGATCTCGGACCACTTTTCCCACGACTAAACAATGTCTCTGTGGAAGGGTTCTAACTACTGATTTTATAGTGTCGTTATCAATCAAAGAGACCCTCGATATCTTCTCAAGATCGGACTCATTAACAAAATTAAACAAAAAGATGTTGTCGACCTGGCGATAAATGCTATCTCCAAGGGCATCAGGTTGGTTCGTTATAAAAGTAGTGAATATTCCAAAATGTCTCATTCTAGTAATGATATCGTCCCAGTAAGTTTCCTTCACGTATAGATGTGCTTCTTCTGCGAACAAGAATATTGGAGGTATTAATTGCTTGTCTAGCAATTCTACTAGTTTGCTCAGGACAAGTTCCACAATCATTTTTCGAATTACAGCACTAACTTTATGTAAACTTATAATCAACGCTGCTCCATTTGGCTTGGTCTCGGTAATTTTTTCAAATTCAAGACCACTGTTACCTATTTCTAACGAAAACAATCCTGAGTTATGGAGCAAATGATGTCTTGATACGAGAGCATCACGTACTAGTTCATTCATGCTTACGCGATTAATCATTTCACCTAGGGATTCCACATCGAGCTTCCCCGTACCTTGGAGCTTGTCCCAAATTCTCCCAAACTCCCTCAATGATGCTGACGGCATATCTAGAGAATTCTTGAGTATATTTGAGATCGTAAACTTGCCACAATAATCCAATCTAAATTTTAGTAGACCTCCTGGTTCTAGAATTAAGGTACGATCATTTATGGATGAAGGCTTGCCACTGCAAGTACATCCTAGTCCTCCATACTCGTTGTTGAGATCGAATACTATCACATATGCGCCATGTTCTACTAAGGATTTTATCAATAGTTTTGATAAATGTGATTTGCCTGATTCCTTCTTTCCCGTTATTATGTTTAGTTTTCCGTCCAAATCTTCAGCATAGATCTTAAAATTCTCACCTTTTTTTCCTGTTTGTCCAATATTAATTGAGAGGACACCAACACGATTCAACAGATCGCTCAATTCTGGTACGGACAGTTTTTTCACAGATGAAAAAACACGAGAGGGGATCCACGATATGTCGCTAGTAATTCTTCCGTTGATATCCATTGTGGACCTAATTTTTGTTCGGATCAGGCGTGCATCTCTAATTAATTTTGAGAGACTGCTTATATTTAGAGGATCGTGTAGATTCTCCTCACTACAGGCTAATATTACTTCATCTCTTACTATATCCTCAAGCAGATTTTGGGAAGAAAGATAATCTTCATCATAAATCTGGACTATCATCTTCCGGCTAAATTTTCTATCGTCCACTATGAGATAATCTCCTTTATGTACTACTTCATTTTTCATTGCAATGAGTGTGAGTTCATTCCCGTTTTTCGAGAGGATCTTCATATCTATATAGAGCCTAGCAGATGTCTTCTCACATCGTGTGACGGTAATTCTACTACTTCATAGTTATTCAAAATGTGCCCTCGAATGCCGAATATTTCGGTATTCGAGAAACACGAGATATGGTGAGCCAGACTTAGACATTCTGGATACCCCATTGGAAGCAAATCATTGCCGCGTATTTTGCCTAAAGAGCTTATCACCCCCTCATTATCCTTGGCTGCAACATCAGCCCTCAGTACTAAACTGTTATTAGCAAACTTTACCATGGTGTTGTATCCAAAGGTATTCTTTACGAGACTTTTGATTATGAAGCTTACATCAAGTACTGCTGGATAGTTAGTTGTCCTTAGATTACCCGATACCATATCGAGTATCTTAAATTTGGTACTCTTCCCAATTCCCAACAACGAATTCTTGTGTAGAGCACAATTTTCTAATATTTTCTTTACGTTGTAATGTCTATTTTCAAATATGGAAGCCTTTAACGCCCCGTCGACTAGTATAACCGATCCTCGTAGCAACTTTGACAGCTCAAACTGGATTAACCTTTCAACATTAACTCTAATCATTCTCTTTGCGATATCCGAATCGTAGGATACAACCTTCACTAATCGGGAATCAAGTTCCGAACCAGAAAGTGTACTCTCCGTTATATAAAATAGTAGTGGCCCTATCCTGAGATGCAGTACGACCTGCATAGAAAGACAGAACACCACGCCACACTTTACAGCATAAAGTGTGCCGTCTTCAGTTTCCGCGATTTTTATGCAGCTTGAATCTGTGCCACATACAATAGATGGTTCTTTCGAAGCTGGAATTGGATTTATTGGTACCTCGCTAAATGCATGAATGTCATTCTTCCATCTCCCAAATGGAACTAATGATTTATCATCTGATGTGAATACAACGTTTTTTCCTCTTAATGCACCACCTACACTCAAAAATGAATCAAGCGGTGACATTTCTAAGATGCTCCCCAATAGTTTGGAATCCATATGTTGTTGAAGATTTAATTGTGCATTCATGTTGAACAACAATATACATAACAAGTTATTTATTAATATTGCGCATGATGCACAATATGAACACCAACAAGTTTATGTTATTCCCACAATTACCCAACAGATACTTTAATGAGTGACCCCTCAATCGCGACTGAATCTGACTCTCATGAAGTCAAGGTCAGGCTAAAGCATAATGATTGGGAGGTCGAGATCACATGTAAGGAAAATAAACTAAAGAGCGTGATTGAAAACGTGTTGTCGGGAGTTGATTCGACGAAGATTGAAACTCCCGGTATCGCAAATGAGTTAGTTGAATTAAAACGTCAAATTGAAGAATTGAAATCTAGACTAACATCAGTTGAATCGTTGCCTTCAACTCCAAGTGTAAATTATGGCGAACGGCGACCATCACAAAGGATTGGTATGACTTGTAGAAGTTTAATAGATTCGTTGCTAAGTGATAATTTCTTTACTGAAGAAAGACAACTGGGTCAAATTCATGAGGAGATTTCAAGGCGTGGTTACAATTATGACAGAACAGCAGTATCACATTCACTCACAGACATGGTCCGAGAGAGGACTTTGGTAAGAGTCGGGACTATGCGAAATTACCGTTATATTCAAAAGGAATACATATCTCCGGACACAAACCATCAAACTCTATGAGGGCTTCTTTTTTTTGATAGACTCGACGCAAGCCAGTGAATTCCTGCAGTGCTAATAACATACAATCCTATTTGTGGTCCGTTCTTGTTTGATTCCTTTATCACATGTCCTGACTTGACCAATTCTGAAAGTCGTGAGCTTATTGATTTTGGATTTAAACCCGTAGTTGATTGAATCTGCGGTATAGATACTTTTTCGTTATCAGCCTTGCTCAACTCCTTTGCTATTTTCATAGCTACTAGGTACAGAACAACCACCTGTTTGTCAGATAATTTTACGTGAGAGAAAGAGACATCCACCATAGGTCCTTCAGGCGTTATTTTTACGAAATTGCCAAATTGTTCAATGAGTTCGGCTGTAGAATAATTTAATGATATTCTTTTAGCTAAGTCAAGAGTAGGAACGTGTTTCGAAATGAATGTCATTACTGATGAAAGTACTGACTCGCCGGATCCGCTGAATTGAACAGTAATATCATTTATAGAAATGGACACTGTCAAGTTCGGCCCCACATCAGAATTGGGTTTTTGATTACCACCCTCTTGCATGTTGCTCACTTAAAAGGCGCGAATGGAAGTATATACACATTACTTTTTATCATCTTGAATAATATTAGGTTTAGTTGATGAACGGCAGACTTCAGGATTTTATGAATAACAACAATTTTGACTTCACTTGAAGAAGAGCTGTCTGACTTTGTAAATTAGGTCATCGATAAAGTTGGTGGGTTTTACATGATTTGAACTAGTTTGATTTTTGGCACTTTCAGAGTTACTATTAATGCTGTCAACAACTGGTAGATTATGCGGATTTTGTATAGTAGCCTGACTTATTTCAGCCCGATTTAACTTGGCAGATTCATTTTGTTCATTGACCAAGACTTCATTTGTAACGTGACTTTTCGTATTTTGATTTGTACCCTCATTATTTATTGAATTATTTAGCTCAGTACGTTCTGTTTCTTGAGCTTGAGTTGTGTTGCTAGTAATCTGAGTTATATCTACACTTGAAGGGAGTTTGTTTTGAAAGCCTGCATTTGAAGTGTTATCGTCCGCTATAAGATTCTTCGAAGTGTTCTCCAATAAATTATTAATTGTGTCCTCCATCATTCCATTCAAAGTGTCTGATACCACTTGATCAATAGTTTCCTTTATAGAGGAAGAAGCTGCAGTCTTTTCGGAAGTGGCAATAACATGACTTGTCGGATAAACAATCAATCCAAATACTGTAATAGAACATACGAGTATCAATAGTTCATAGTTGAATGGTAAACCGCTCAAATCAGACTGTTGTAATTTTAACTATGCAGTCTTAATGTGAGAATGTAAATAAGTACTAAGCATATACTAAGTTTATGTTAGATAAAGTTGAATTGAGCATAGGCATAATACGACCAGGAATTAGACTCTCTTTTTGAAATGAGCTCATGATTATGACTGAACTAAACTAGACAAATCCATTGATAAAATAAATTATATACACAAGCAATCTCTTGTATATTCAGTTATAGTATTCAGAGAGAATAATTGAAAATTATATGCGAGCAGTTAATGTAACAAACATTAATTCACAAAAACCCTCGATGAACTACAATCCGTTAGTAGCCATGATTGACATAATATTTGTATCTCTTTTCAACTTCTTTGTTACTACCAGACAGAACGTTAGAAATTTGATATCTCAAAGATTGATCGATAAATTCTCTAAGCACTTTGGTATTGACGCTTCCCTCCGGGAATCCTGATGAAAAAGCATTTTCGAATAAACGCATGAATGATACAACCTTATCCCTATATTCTTCGGCCGACGGATTTGCATTTTCCGTGACTTTAAACCACGTAGTTGCACACGGAGCTGCAAAAGTACGAGGCAGCTCCTCTAACACTCTATTAATTTCAAAGAAATCCATTCTGATCTATTCAATTAATATTCTGGAATTTACTATAAATCTGTTATATTTTTAATTAATACAAACTGTGCAAAATATAGTGTTGACAAGCACGATGCAAAGTTGATTGCCCGAAATCTTGTTATGGAGATATGTCATCTCCAGTCTATATTCTTACAGAATTATAATTCTGGAGGTTTAGGGTATCTTTATACAAAGATATCACATCGAGAGAACAATGATAAAAAATTCCATTTTTAGCTGGAAAAAACGAGGGAAAATGTAGTTACAAAATGGGATGTATTATCCAACTCTTTTCATCTTCGAACCACATCGTGGACAAGATGCTTCCCTGTGTTTGGTTCCACAGCTCATGCAGTAGTAGTTAACCGAGTTCCCTGAAAACGGGGAGGACAGTGACCCAAACATTCCCACACCTCCTCCCATCTTTTTCATCATTCTATTCCGCATATAGAAATTGATCAAAATGAAAACGGCAATGATTACGGGCAGAGACAAATAAAATGGCAATAACAGTGAAATTGATATGCTAATACCAAGAGATATAGCTATCATCAAAAGGTTATACATAAGAAATTGTTTGTTATCCATTTCTTTTCATCTTCCTACGTGATCAAACAAGATTATTAAGGTAACTGTCTAAAATTTCAATACGCTTCTCCTAGAATCAAGAAATCGTGTTAATTTAGTCTCGAAATCCAAATAAATCGATGGGCTAATTAAAACAAAAAGGTAATTGAAATTGTATTGGGAGGCATTCATTTAAAACAGATCTTTCAGATAATCCTGTTATTCAAAAAATAATCAGATGAATCTAATTCTAAAAGTTCCAGTGACGAATTGATCTTCATAGGCTAGTTTTTTTACTTTCACCAACCACAGATAACATTCACTTATGCTGAATGTCGGAATCGGTAGCTTTTTCTTCTCGTGATATGATCATCGTGAGAGTACTGATGACACTATCCAGATATCTAATGCGAAGAACAACCTTCCTGAGAGCATCTTCATTGGTTGCGTTAATCTTAGAAAGAATATCGTAAACGCCGTCCACAGGATGAACCTGAACCACTTCCGGAATTTCCTTTAGCTGATTTATGACTTCATCGGCAGACTTAAAGTCGCAATTTATAAGGATAAAAGCAGATGGCATTTGTTGATTACTGATATTAGCCTTTTCCTAATATAGTATGCTAATCTAGAATAGAAATCTACTGAATGGTATTACTTTGATAAACCTGCAGTGGATGGCACTAAAATTATAATTCTGACAGAATATTTAAATTCTGCATTTGAAATATTGGGATCGTATTTCCGTTCCCTTCAAAGGATTGGATTGATCCATAAATAATTCTATTTTGCCGTGAAAGCGATGAGGATTAGACATCTGCTAGATTTGGAATTCGCAATTACATCTATCAAGAATTAAACAAAATTTGATAGCAGTAAGCAAAATCAAAAAAATCCAAACCACTTAAAGACTAATTCGTCAAGAGCTAAATTTAGGATTAGTAGTATATACATGAAAAACCTATTTGGATTCGAGGATTATACAAATATCGTCTATCTGAATGCTTTCAGACAATATCCTTTTTCTCCGTTGATCTAATCTTGCTTATTGTTGACTGGATGAAATTAAACAACGGCTTTACCTCTTCAACAGGGCCTCGAATATTTAATTTATTCCCACCTTGCAATGTCATCCTAGCTGTCTTGAAAATAGTTCCTTTTTCTGAATATTCTATGCCGTATAAAGTATCTAGACGCTCACTTACAACATCGCAGGATTTGAGAAGCCGTCCCCTTTCTGCGTACAAAACAATCCTGTTATCAGTAATAAGCACTTCGTATTTCCTCTGTGTGCAATGTAGCTTAGTCCTTGTCCTGAAGGCTATCTTTTCTAAGGGGAGCAAGATATCTTGTACTGCCAAAGTCTACTTAAAGCCGCTTCTTCCTAATGGGTATTTATAGAAATCAGTTGAACCTATTTACTTTTTGTGCTAACTTATGTGGACGATCTCTCTTTCTACTATAAGGTTTCTCTTCCTTAAGTTTAGTAGGGCAAGAGAAACAATTGGTAAAGGCTATAATTATGCATATTCGTTATTCTTCTGAGGGCCTATCTAAACACAATTAATATATTGTCTATCAAGAATAGTATTATATAATCTGGACAAGCCGCGAATGACCTCAGCTGAGCTCCCTATAACAGGACATATAGATGAACTACGGAGGAGGGGTATTCGAACTTTGATAGTCCTGACCATAATTACGATAATCTGCCTGAGTTTCGGCCTAAAATCCTTTACCGTGGTCTTGTCGTTACCTCCGGCTATTTCTTTCCCTAACTTCACGTCAGATTCACGTTCAACTGATTCCTCTGTTGCTTTGAGATTCTATTATCCTTATCCCAATCCGTTTGAAAATATCGCAGTGCAACTAACATTGCTCCTTAAGAATACATTATTGCCACCAGAAGTCAAGTTTATTCAAACAGCCCCAGGACAAGCATTCTTCGCCCAAATTCATATTTCGCTGCTATTGAGCATAATATGTTCAATTCCAATAATAGCGAGAGAAGTTTTTGCTTTTATATACCCTGCACTTAGCACTAAGACAACAACGACCATTTATAAAATAACGCTTCCAATTCTTCTTTTATTCATCATGGGAATTGTTTTTTCATATTTGCTCGTCATTCCCTTTACGCTCTCATTTCTATACAAGTACGGAGAATCACTTGGAGCTGAAACGTTTGTAACAGTTAGCGATTTTATGACCTTTGTACTTCAATTCATGTTGGGATTTGGTCTCGCATTTCAGTTACCAGTCATAATGTATGGATTGTCATTGACCGGTTTGGTGGATTCAACTTTTTGGAGCAAGAATTTACGTTATGCCATTGTTATATTAGCAATCTTCGGGGCACTAATCACTCCTGATGGGAGTGGCATCACGATGTGGTTTGTCTCCATACCGATGATAGTTTTGTATCTTTTGGGAATAGTGATCATACGTCGTGCAGAACGACACCGAATAGTTGTGTCGATGAGATAGGCAGCATGAGATTAGGACCAATAATTGAATTCAAAAATTTACCCTCTTCCTCTATTAGTACAGATGAATTCACGGCAATCTCCTGCAGATCTTCTTTGGACTAAGAAATAATAGAATTAGCAATGTCTTTTGGCAAGATAAGTGCTTACCACGAAAATGCAAGAATTCGCGGAATGTGGGGTCAAAAAGGAAAAATAGAAATATCGAAAATTTTTATTTTGTCTTAGGTCTTTGGAGTAAGTCCTGACCATCTCGCCACTTCTTGATACTTCCATAGCCTGTGTAGCCAAATCAGTATTACGTAAAAATTTTATTTACACAACAGTACCTTCAAGAG
>JAKEIK010000083.1 GCA_022545895.1 Nitrososphaeraceae archaeon
AGTTATCTGATTTGCAAGTGCATAACCTTGACTCAGGGCTGACCGCAACACAGATCTAGTACCTGTCTTATTCTCAATGATAGTATCATTGGAGTTCTCTTGTGCTCCTATAATATCAAATACCAAAAGATTGACAGAATTCGCAATCAGTAGTACCAACAGACCTATTACTAGAACAGTTGTGAACGTTGTTGCTATGCACCTACGGGAATACATATGTCAGTTTTGTGTAGACAATGTAAGTACTTAAAGATCTTGCTGCGATTTTATAGTCAGTAAACTATCCATTCATAAACGTTGAGAAAGTCACCCCTAACCTGTAATTTTATGAAATGATATTAGAAATTCTCTTTTTATTAATCTGGTATCAATATAGAAATTCGTCTATCTTTAAGGTCCACGGTCCTATTCTACTTGACAAAATCTGCTATGAAATTAGTTTTAGAGTATAAAGTAAATTGCATTGATGGCCGAAATTTGATTAATGAAATTTCATAAAGTCTCATCTTTATTTTATAGCCTGCGGTAGGTCACTATATGATCCAAGAATGATTTTTCCTGCCTCGATGTTTGACAGTCAAATTTGTGAGGTGAGTGTGGAATCATGAAATTCAATGAATATGTAAATCTGAGTGAATATCCTCAGAACATAATTTCTTATGATTAAGCAAGATTATGTAAGAATTTTAGTAAAACACCCTTTTTGGCACAAAACGTACATGATATCAGACAAAGGCGAAAGAATTCATATATGATAATTCCAATCAAAGTTGATATTGAAGGAAGACCAACTTTCAGATCTTCTGGGACTGTTGTCTGACAGAAAATCAAGAGAATTGCTAAATATAATGGTCGAGCCTGGCTTTGATACTATTACGCTAAGGAAAAAGAGCAAGATGACTAGAAAGCAGATATATTCTCGAACGTGTAAGATGTTGAAGATAGGACTAATTAGTAGGTCGAAAGGTAAGTTATCAGTTACTATTTGTGGTAAAGCCATTTTGCAGAACTTACAATTTAGCCAAAAACTTTTGGAAGATAAGTGGAAGTTTAAAGCTATTGACGCAATTGATCTACAGGATATGAAAATTGAAGAACATAAAAAGCTGGTGCATTCTATACTTAATGATGCAAAAATAGAGAAAATATTATGGAATGTAAGATAGTTTTATTGACAAGTTGTTCTTTGAGGGCTTCAGCGTTCAATTGTGTGAACTTATAGCCCAAGGTGCAAACACTTTCTTCAAATGTATGTATTACATATAGAACCTTTGAGCAAACTAATTTAATATCCGGGGCGTCTAGTCGGAAGCCTCTTCCAATACTGAGTTGGTAATATTCATGTGAACTAGCTTACTATTCTCATTTGTGTTCCTTGCATGGGTTCATAGATACGAACAAAAAAGTATTTGGTTTATCCTGCCATATAAAAGAAAAGGGAGTGAATTCGTCATTGATATGTCTAGCAGGTTTTTATTTCAAACATTGATTAAATGAAAATTCAAAAATTGTAGGTC
>JAKEIK010000084.1 GCA_022545895.1 Nitrososphaeraceae archaeon
CCCCCTAAAAATTCGAACTACTTTTTACTTTGATATCTAACTAGTGCTTTGGAGCCAATAATAGATAGTGGCATACCAGTATGCGACATAAGCGGAGACCGACTTATTTTCTGATTAGTCTTGCAAAAAAACTTGAGTAACTTGTCAGTCGTGATATGGGCAAGAAAAATAGTGTGTACCGATACCGGAACTTTAAACTTTTGTACTACTACTATTATCGAGGAATGTTACGGACAAGTCAGGCACGTATTACACAGAACTGAAACTACTAGAGCCATCTTCCCAAAGAATAAAAGTATATGAATATCCCCTTCCATATGGCGACTTCCCAGCTGATGTCATATTTATGGTGGTAAGAAGATATAACGCAATTCAATATCAAAAGATGAATAGAGCAGATTTTGGTTATTATTGGAAGATCTTTTTTTAATGACAGTATTATGATAGATACGGACTTTTTCGTTTACTAGCACAATTAGTGTAAATCATCTTGGATAAGTGATTGAACCTTGGAAAATTAAAGACGAGCAAAGCAGTTAGAAATACAAAAATTTACGTCCCCTCTAATCTATTCCTCGATTCTTTATTTTTGTGTTTAACCGTTTCTGGCAAAAAAAAGAAAGTTGATTGGCTATCCTATGAGATAGATAATACTCACGTTTACAGAGATTTCCTGTTTTCCTGATATTATTGGTGTAGGTGATTCTGCTACGCCATCAAAAGCCTTAGCACTGTAGATAGGAACAGGAGGAGACGATCCCGCCTCTCCAATTGTTATTGATTTTACTCCTATCACTTTTAGACCTGCAGCACTCGCAGCAATGTCGGCCTTTATTTTTGCATTATCAATAGCGTCCTTTAGCAAAGAGTTCTTCATCATATCGGACTTTTGACTTGATAAACTAAAGTAAATGTTATTCACGTTATTGGCTCCCGCTGATACCGCTGCATCAATCCACTTTGATACACTTTCTATACTACTGCTTTCAATTTGTATGGAATTGCTTACAGTAAACCCTATCAACCTGCCTTGATTGTTGCTAGATGAATAATTATAATTTGGAGAGATGCTAAAAGTGGAAGTACTTGTTTCATTTTCTTGAACCCCTGCCGCTTTCAATGATCCTAATACCTTGTTCATCAGGTTAGAGTTCGATGTCAACGCTGCTTGCGCAGTATTATCAGTTGTCTCTACGCCTAAAGAGACGACAACCTTGTCGGGTTTTGTCTGGTTTGATGCGGAACCTGATACAAACAATGTACTATTTGTGAGGTCTGTCTGGGCACGTACATTGGTGAAGTTGTGTTCCATTGCAGTCAGAATTGCGATGGAAAGAATAGCGATTGCTGTCGTTACAGCAAGATTTGCTTTGCTTTTATTATGGAAATATTCCATACAGTCCATTAATTCACAGCGAAATAAGCGTTTTGAGAAATTAAGTTAGATTTTTGTTCTGTATTTGACCGACTTTAGATTAGGAAATCTGTTGGATCAAACAACAGAAATGTTCGAGCTTGTTTAGATAGATAGAACATGATGGAAGATTAGACTCTTAATCAGCAGCTGCTTAGAGGAAATACCAAAAACATCATGGTCCTTAAATAAGAACCAGAAGGAGAAGTAAGTGTTTATTAAGATTGCAAATTTTGTCAATATTACAAAGTTTTTTTTTCAAAGAAAATGTGACATCTGTGTGGATACAGTAAGAGAGTTAGATTACAAACTCTGAGAACAATTCAAAAGGAAACATAACAGGATCTTATAACTAATTTTTCAAATATATTCTCACTAAGGACTTGTTATAAACGATAAATTCCCATCTTCTCACATGAGAGTTAGAAATATTCCATTATTATGGGTGTTGTTCTTTGCATCGTTATTGTTGGCCAATTGCATTTTGGCTAGCAATCCCGTATTATTTGCTCAACCTGGTATGACTGGGCCTGTCTCGAAAGTAGGCATCAAAATTACCTTTCCTAAGACAAATATTACTGTCCCTGTTGGACCTTTAGTAGTTAACGGCACTTCCACGGACACCTCACAAACAGATTGCCAAGTGCATATCGACTGGAATGACCTTAAACCAATGCAGAATGTAACTGCTGCGGGTATTAATGGCACAAACGACTATTCAAAATGGACTTTTACATTCTCTCAAAATTATCACCTTATCGTTGAGGGAACAAATGAATTAACATCAAAAATAGTTTGTCTAGATGATTCTCTAGGAAATATCACGACAAAATTCTATAGTATTAATGTTACTGGAATCAATACCAATATCTCTTCGAATTCGTCCAACATACCCGCTCGTGCAAATCAAACTAATTATGAATCTGATGGTTTCAAAACGGTAACCTATCAAGGGGTGCTTCCTCAATACAAAGGGGATGCAAATACAAAATTGGGTATTTCCGATGGAAAAGAAAATGATCACAGCGAAAAAAAGGATGCCAATCCAGCTACCGCCGCCACAAGTGATGACCATGAATCAGCTACTACTAATTTAGTTGC
>JAKEIK010000085.1 GCA_022545895.1 Nitrososphaeraceae archaeon
ATGATCTAAGTTTACTCTACAAGGAAACACTAGAAAGGGAAGACAAGATTGCAATGTATCACAGCGTAGAAATTAGAGAACCTTATCTTGACAATGAAGTAGTACGGGTAGCATTACGTACAAACCTTGAACTTAACGTTACCGGGAAAAATGACGCCTATGGCAAGCGTGTACATAGAGATCTTGCCATTAAATTGGGTATACCTGCAGAAATCGCTTATCGAAAGAAGGAAGCCGCACAGCATGGTTCTGGTATTCACGATGCTTTAGATATTATTGCTAGAAATAATGGTTATGATCCATCAACGGTTCCAGAATATTATTTGAAGGAACTAGTGAGTCGAGAAAAGATTGGAAGCTCGCAAAGGTACGGATACAATTACGGTGATCTTTCCCTGTGGGCAGTACCTCCACACATTCAGCACTATCTCGACAACCTTGGGTATTCGAGGAAACCGGCAATTGAGATCCGTAGGCCCAAAGTCGCCGATCATAATTGATTTAACTCACGCACTTGCTAGCTACTTTTCATATCTCATTCAATCACAGTGTTTAACATTCTACGAATTTCAATAGTCTTCTAGGAAAATTCACTATCGAACGAACAATAGTATATCAATGTACCCTGAGAAAATAGAATGTGCAGGACGAGAATCAAGCTATATAAGATAGTTTATTCTGACTTTCCCTTATCATCCTCATCCTATCTTCAACTACTTGGGCTTCTACCATTAACGCTCCAATATCACAATAAACGCTTGGGATCAGTTTACTGACTGCTGTAGACACCAGAGCAGCAGCACGAAAGTCAGGCGCATCTCTTATAGTGTTAACTAGAAAGACTATTACATCCAATCCTATCAGTGATCCTTCATTAAGCAGAGTACCTGGAATTCCCTCCACTGTACCACTTTTTAATTGCTGAAATCCCTGGTCTTTGATTATTTTTGAACCAGACTCTGTGCTTGAGACTGCAAGAACTTGGGAAAGAGAATGTTCATCATCAGTTATGGTAGTAACGTGACCAGCGTTGGTAGCATCACTAGATTGATTACTATCATTACTAATATTAGGGATGCCAGCAGCACTTATGATCATTCTACATTTATTCTCTATTGTCCATTCTAAAATTGTTTTTGCAACAATCTTTTGCAATGCCGGGTGAATATTAAGTTCGGAAATGAAAAAAGAAATCTTCAAACCTTCATTAATATATAACCTTGCCGGAAATTGTGGAGTATGATTATTAATTAAGGATACAGGCGGAAAATCAGGCGAATCCAGAACAGCAACAAGCTCTGTTCCTACTGAACGTATCAAACATTCAGATGCAATAGCATTAACTAGCCCGGTACTCGGAAAACCATCTAACACTACGCCACCTTGTATGCTTATCTCCTTATCTTTATTGAGCTTTTTGACTTCTATGGACATGGGATTATTCTCCTAATTACATTGGATGATCTTGGCATATAAACAGTTTTAACCAGACAAACACAAAATCTAATTGATTGAGAATATAGCAATTTTTCCTACACCTTTCAATCTAGCAACTGAGAGTCTAATTTGATTTATCCCAAATTGGGTCACCTATACTGCTTAACGAACTAGAATTCTTCCTAAATGATTGATGATGTCGTCTTGCTTGCATTGAGAAATGGTTTAAATTTATACTCCAAGTCGATAAATCATGATAAGAAGGTCTATTGATTTTTTCATATGTTGAATACGTCCAATATTTAATGAGGTTGACCATTTTAATCAAAGAAGCTGATTTTGATACTATTTTTTATCAATAATCTTTGATATATGGACAAGTTTCTTTTATTTTAGACTGTCTCATAATAATGTGTAGAGGTTGAGTAATAAATGACTTGTAAGGGTATATGTATACGTCATAAAGCACAAAAGCCAGTAGGAACTGGTCGCTACGTCAGCGGACAGAAGCGTTGCCAAATATGTGAGATATTCATAAAATGGGATGGATTATGGTGTCCATGCTGTGGTTACAGACTGCGAACGAGACCACGTAATTTGAAATATAAAGCCAAACTTAGAGCAAGAAACAAAGAACAAGTTACAGCAATTATAACAGCATGACGAATGCCTATTCATGGCGGGATAGTGCATTCGGGGACCACATCTGAACACATTAGGATTTAACTTTCGATAATTACAAATTTGTAAACGAGTAAACAACTACCTTTTGGACAATCAAACGATATACGGAGAAAAATATATCGTATCTATACACACGAGAGCTGGACATGGACTCAGACGTTTATGCGCCTGGTACGAAAGTTAAGATTCGTAAGAAGAGCCTTGAGAAGAATTAATTTATTGCGTTTGTGAGATTCAATCAAATTTTATAGATGTGGACTGCAATGGAGTTAGTATTGCTGAAAAGAAAGTAAAGAAAAGACTATTGGAGTGGTAACTACATATACTGTGAGTGACATTTTGTTTGCATCATATCCAAATGTACTAGGCACTCAATTAGTCACTTTTTTTAAACTTCTTCGTTTCGATATTATCCAGACAATAAACACGACAATTGCGAGTACTGCCGCTATATCTAAATAAATTGAATATTTGTCAATGTTCTCCCAATTATTTCCCAGCTGTATTCCTGCATAAGTTAGCATTGTGTTCCAAATTACTGAACCAGCAAATGTGTAGAAAACAAACTTTGCTAGGTTAGTCTTTCCTATGCCAGCGGGTAAGGAGACGTACGTTCTTATTAATGGTAATAAACGTCCTACAAATGAAATTCGGTCACCATATTTTTTAAACAGCTTATCGGTAAACTCGAGATGATTTTCTTTAAAGAAAATATACTTTCCATACTTTATGATAAAGGCTCTGCCAAATTTAATACCGACATAATATGTTAGTACCGAGCCAACTAAGTTTCCAAGTGAACCTGCAATAATTACGGCAAAAGGATGAAATTTTCCACTTGTAACAAGAAATCCAGAAAATGGCATTATTATTTCGCTAGGTATGGGTATAAGTGCACTTTCCAATATCATCAGCAAGAATATTCCAACATATCCTGTAGTAGAAATGAATGATATGACTAAATCGATGACAGGTCTTAGGATTTCAAATACAATGCCCAATTACAGAATAGGTGGAAATCAAAGCCACAAATATCTTTTCTGGTTTGACTAACGTTAATTTTTAAGCTAAAGCCAATTATTGAGAAAGGTACCGAAACTTTGACATAGATTAATATGCGTTCATAACGATAAGTGTGGAATGATATTCGTTTTGTAGTTTGCATATTTGTTGAAGGGGATTATTTTTTTCGTCGTCATAAATTCTGATAAGGGTTCGAAGTAACTTTAAATTTAAGAATTTTTAATACATTTTCATACTTATTTTTCTACTTGCTTGTTGAAGTGCTCCATTCTAAATGTTAAAGTTACGAAAAAGGGTAACTATGATTGGCTTAAGGTGAGGATATTAAGCTAAATGTATTCCCATCTGGATCCTTTAACTTGGACATAAAGCCACCCCAATCTTGTTGTTCAGGAACCGTAATATCGACTCCCTTGTTTTTTAGCTCCTCAAATTCGGAATGAATATTATCAGAGTAGAACCATATTCCTGTCGATGTACCTATGTCATTTTTTGCTGCTTCTACATCCTCAGGCGGTAGCATTTTACCGTTTGGAACCATCAAACTTAATGTTGTCTCAGAGCCTTGAGGTGCTACTTCTATCCACTTACCACCTTTGAAAGGCATGTTGACCATAATGTCAAATCCGAGCTTTTCGCTGTAGAATTTCACCGCCTGACCTTGGTCCGACACAAATACTATCATTCCACCAACTCTTCTCATGAGTAATATTATTACAAATTATCTAATAAACATGATTGCCTTTGGTCATACACCTGCTTTAACTAAAACTTCTGAACAGGATTAGATGTAGTGTACCCTCACATGAGATCCTATCAACTGACTCTCTATCCTGGCCTAGCTAAAGATTAGAATAATTCATCTATTCTCAACTAAAAAATCGATAAATTGTTGAACTACCCTTTATTTGAAGAATAATTAGAATCAACGCATTTTCGATCTCACACAAATTCTAAATTTGGTTCCAGATTCATCAAAAAAAGTTTTGACGAGTTTACTCTCAAATGTCAATTCAAATCAAATCTTCATCATTCTATGGTCTAGATACATAAAAAAATTGTGCTTTCACGCCTGTCATCCATAGAACTTCTAAAACTGCTTAAGTTCCTGTGGTGTTACGCCTACCATTATTTCCAGAATACGCTTGAGGGGGTCAGTTCTTTACCATTTTTGAGGATAAAAAATGTGGCTGCAGTTGAAAATAGGACTTTTAAATCTATTGATTAGGACCATGAATAAGTCCAATATTGTTTTGGTCAATATGTGGGCTCTGCAAGATACGACTAAAAAGTGGCGCGTTAGAAGATCCACTCGCCATGCTTATTAAAGTGTATAATAATATAGGAAAGTATTGGCAACAATTTTGGCAGTTGAAAAAACATTCAAATTTGCGGTTCTGATTATGCTATCTGGCGTTATGCTACTAATCCCCATTAGCACGTTGTCTACTGCCCTATCTCAATCAGTAGTTACGGAAGTTAGCGAACCAGGCGTAATGCCAAATGAATATTACATATTTACGCAAGAACTAAATGCAAATGAATCTAAACTGGGCGTTCCAGTGGGTGTATTTTCACTAACAAATATCATCGTACACAAGGGAGACAATGTTACTATTCATTTCTACAATACTGGGGAGGATGTTGACGACAGACATTCATTTACCATGCAATCGCCGTACAAGATGAACCACGATCTTGCTGGTGGAGAGAATAGAACATTTAGCTTCAAGACGGATACAGTAGGAGGTTTTACATATTACTGTATATACGATTTACCCAGTATGACTGGGCACTTAGAAGTCCTTCCATGATTTATTGGAAAGTAAAGTGATTATATGACGAACTAATCTTATAGAGTTTCATACGCTATTATCGGTTTGAAACCAGAGAAGAATTGCGGAATTTTAGCAAAAAGAGATTTCTACAATCCTTATTGAGGGCTAAAGCAATATCATTTGCTTTTTTTCGTTAGATCTTTTTTGAAAAACTTAAGTGGGATAAGTTATTTAAATGAGTATGGATAGGCCAAGAGGAAAACCACATGTCCATTATGATGATGACACATTAGAACGAATGAAACGTTATTACAAGATTGAACACTATGACGAGCTGCTACAATTCATAAAGACACAAGGACTACAGAATGAAGATGATCGATAGAATAAGTCACTACTGCTATACTGCGAGTACCTGCAATTGATTAAAAGGCATTTTGAAAGCTATACCTTGCAGTAGATATATCTGTGATCTGTCGGCTAGGTGCTCATTACAATTGATCTGTCAGTCAAATTACTTACCAAAGGTAGCAGTCAATCTCAAAGTTATTTAACTTAACCAGTTGACATTTACAATTTAGTGACCTAACTATGAGGGGTAATACAGAAAAACTAATGCCTGACACTCATTTACAATTCAAAATTGTTAAGCTCATCTTGGACAGTAAAACAGAAGATGCACTTGAACTACTTTCATCATTCTATCATATATCACCACCAGACATTAAAGTAGGTACAATCAAAGGGAGGCGAAAGACCGTGTATGCGGTATATGTACAAAAAGAGAGAAGGATATACGCATTAAATTCGGAAATATTTTATAATCCATTTATAATTTTGCACGAATTTTATCATCACCTTCGTTCTCGAGGAACCGGCCATAGGGGATCCGAAAAACATGCAAATTGCTATGCCAAGGAATTCCTGCATTCCTATGAGGAAAATAGGGTTTTAAATGCTCAGTTTCATAGAGAATCCATTGCTAAAGATGACATCGCCCCCTCTTAGTAGTTTTTCAATATTATCTAGCAGAACAAATTAGATACATCTTTGGAATAGTACTCTTGTTCTGATAGCAGTGGGAATGTTCTTCCGAACCTGTTTAGGTTCACGGCCAAAATCCATTAAGATGTATCTAACGGCATTTTATCTTGATAAAGTAAAGATATTCCAAGACTAAAAGGGACAATCAACCGAAATGAAATTCGTGGCAAAGGTTCGTGTCAGAAAGCTTTTAGAATAATGAAATTCCACCTGGATTATCAGATACAAAAATTCTAAGTCAACGACAAAAAAGACGACAGCTAATGATATAACAGAGGCGGAAGTAGAATTATTCTTAAAGACTTTGCAGGGCATCACTCCATATCCCAAGATCAGAGATCTAAATAAAGTATTTAAGAACAAATTGAGCCCGCTTAAGGTAAATATTATTTTACGTTATCTTGAAAGGTCCAAGACAGTGGAGCTAGATCTTGATGGAAACGTGATATGGATACGGGACAATGAAAATAATCAGGCAACCCTGTGTGAAAGGGCTACCTTTTCGTCTACGTTTATTGAATATATTAAGACCAATAAAATTGATCTGTCGACGAAGGATTAGCTGCAAGCGAGTAAGCCATCATTAAAGTTCGCATAGTTGTCATATTCAACCAAATGATGATATTATCGGTAGGTGTTCAATAATTGTTTCATTTTCTCCGTTATAGCGAAAAAAATGATCTCGAATATATAATACGAATCCAATGTGTGTTTTTTGTATCCCATAAAAGTAGGGCTTTAGCTCCTTGTGCATCGTCTTCACTTTTCATGATTATATAAACACTAAAACCTATAATATAGTTCTGATTTTCAGTAAAGAATACTTGGAGAAAACGTAACCCCTCTGTCTTTTTTCGTAGTAAGAATCTGGCTTTATCATGTATTACGTAGACTATATCATGTTATTTCATACTTTATTTGATTTGTATCGGTTTCTTAATTGTTGTGATATTTTGGAGAGCAACCCAAAAAATGCAAATCGTGATGTGAATTTTTTTTACTGCAATGAAACATAAACTAGTACATCTTTTTTTTCACAATGTCGTCCAAGAACATTGTATATATTGGAGAATTCGACAAATACGACATTACGGGTAAAGCAAGGTGCCGAAATACTGGGTGTAACGAACTAATTAGACCTCCTTTTCGAAAATATTGCTCAAAAAAATGTAATAAAGAATTTGAAAGGTGGTATTATCATAATTTTTATTGGGATAGAGTAAGGTCAGATATCTTCAAGCGTGACAATTATACATGTCAAGTTTGCAAAGTAAAATACGAATACCGATATCGAAGAAAATTCGTCAGATCTGGAATATTAGAATGTGATCATATAATTCCAAAATCACGTTACAAATTACTAGGATACAAATTCGATACTTTGCAAGAAAAGGTTAAAACAATAACGGAATTTATTCACAATCACGACAATTTAAGAACACTCTGCAAAGAATGTCACCTGAAAATCACGATACAATATTTGAAAAAAAGAAGCAAGAGCTAATTTCGCACCAAATTTCTACAAATTCCAATGAAGTCATATAATTTTTAGATTGCATATCTCTTAATCCGTGACGTTTGTGAGGTATAAATCGTTGTCATTCACTAGACTCGAATCTATACGGGTGAGGCTTGGAGAAGCAACCCCTGAATGGGTCAAGAATGGGCTAGCCTTGACGAGGGAACTATAATCTCGGTTTCTATTCAAAGAAGTAGTCAAGATGACAGACATTCTTGACTCCTTTAACCCCAACATAGACGAAATGGTATCTTTTACATGTTACTCGATGACAACATTTGAAATACTATTAATGAACAGTTGTAATATTGGAATCATGCATTTAGGAGTGGGTTTTTTCCTCCAGTATCTCTGCCTGAGTTAAATTTAATCTTTTTTGACTATCTATTGCTTCTCAGCGAACTAAAAAATTCTAGCAACAGATGTAGGGATGTCTATTGATTCACCGTATGGCCGCTTTTTGATCCTGCTGTTGTTTCCTCAATCCTACTTCCAGGCAGCTTTGAACCAATTGACTTATAAATAAATAAAGTGCTCTGGGAAGAGGGAACTGAAATAAACTCATTTAGTAGTATTTTTGATGTTCACTCCAGTTTGGAAACCGTATGGGCATTTTATACGAATATTCGGCATTTGGAAAAAATAACTCCTCCATATATGCTACTCAGAGTACTCGATACCAGTGACGAAGTTATAAAGGAAGGATCAGAGGCTTGGCTAACGGGAAAAATTATCTTCAGGAATAAATGGCATTCAAAAATTACGTTTTTTAAACCATTTCGATATGTGGATGAAATGATAACATCGGAGAACGAAAAACCTATTTTCAGCCACTGGAAACATGAGCATATCTTTGAAGGTGATGAAATTCAAACGAGAGTCATTGATAATATACAATTTGAGTTACCATTAGGGGTAATTGGGCGAATATTCAGACAATATGCAAAAGCAAAGCTGCGCAATTTGTTCAACTATAGGGCAGCCGCCACAAAAAGACTTTTGGAACAAGAACGATACATCTAAGCCTATTTTTCAAGCTTTTTGATATGAAACTAAGGAGAGAGACGGGCCTAGGACGAATTTCCTAAGAAAAGTTATTCTTTTACTCTTAGAAATTGTTCTATTCATAAGAAAAATTGATACCTCTGTGCCCTTAAAAGCTCTAAAGAATGATATC
>JAKEIK010000086.1 GCA_022545895.1 Nitrososphaeraceae archaeon
ATAGTATGGCACTTTATCCAATGATAAAACTTGACTAAGGACAGCAGCGAATATTATAGCGATTGCAATAGCTATAAAGAGGAATCCAAAGCTACGTTTGATTTGAACATCTGGATCCCCTGACACTAATGAGCAAAAACTTAATTTCTTCAATTTAAAGTATTTCACAGACCTTTTTTATGGGCGTCTTTTGCAATAAATAAATGTAAATTGTAATGCTAGAGGACAAACAACTTTTGATTAAAAGCATATGGTTCAACAGCGGATTAATAGAATCTTCAAAGGAATGCAAAAATATACAGTTGGTGGTGACAGATCAGGACTTGGCGGTCCATAAAATCAATTAATCTTAATAATATCGCGACGTCTAAAAGAGTATGCGTACTTGTACCTCTTGCAGAATGGTCAAGTTCCATTCTATAAACTTTATATTTTCATCCACGATTTGTAACGAGTGTTTTATGCTTATTTCAGAATCAAAGGGCCAGAAAGAATAATCAGTTTACGGTGTCTGTTTTGATCCACATTTAGGACAAAATCTGGAGTCTATTTTCAGGAGATGAGTGCATTGGATACATGATTTGGAAATGGTTTCCGGTTGTACAGCTGGTAAAGCATTAGGAGTATTCTGTGATCCCTTACCATACATTTCTGTCACTGCGCCGCTAGGTTTAAACGAATCATCGATATCGGGCATAAATTCAGTCTTGTCAGATTTATCATCATTCAATTCCTTAAGAAATACCATCAATCGTGGAACCTGATCATTATTTCCTTTCAGGGTGACTTGGTCACCTAACCAAAGCGCAAATTTCTTCAACGTCATCTCAGGGGTAGAAAACGTGAGAGAGTGAGTTGACATGTATTCTTCTGTAGCAGCTCTTCCATTAAAGATCTTCATCAAGTGGTTATATGTAGTCCGCAGTTTTAATTATTGCGTATTTCCACATTTATTGCAAAACTTTGATTGATTTGGGATTTGAGCTCCACATGTCGTGCAATTCTTTGTTCGAGTGTTGTTATTCTCTTGGTTTGTCCGATCCCGTTTGATCGTTATATCTACGGGTTTGAATGTGGGTGCACTTTGTTCAGTTTCGGGCATAATATACTGGTCGGCTGGTGAAGACTTACCCTCACCCCCTATAAATCCTGCAATGCCAAAACCACCGCCGGACCCAGATGGAGCGTATGAGGACGAAGCAGTAGCACCACTAGCACCAGTAGGACTTTGAATTGATGAGCCTTTTGCCATCGCTGATTTCAATTCCAGAATGACTCTTACCGCTAAGAAATTTAATGCAGATGATGAAATAAGGTAATCGCCTATCTTGCCAAAGAATTCCCTTTCACTAATCTTTCCTTTTTTGTAGAGTTCACTATCCTCGACCAATGCCTCATAATGCTCTTGAGTTTCGTTGACCAATTGTTTTAACTTTTCTGCCAATCCGCCCAAGGCATCTACATTAAATGACATCAATACTGATTCTGTCTTACGGGTCTAATAAAAGTTTGAACGAAGATTATCCACAGCAGCTAAACCTAGCATGAGTCGATGTAATTACTTTCTTTGGAAACACTCATTTTCGAATCAAAAAACCTATTAATATCGATATGTTGGATGTGACGTCAGTCAGACTGGAGGGGTTGTCTAGCCTGGTTAGGATACCTGCCTTACACGCAGGTGGTCATGGGTTCAAATCCCATCCCCTCCATGCTATTTGAGATGATGATTCTTGAGTCCATTCCATTCAATAGATAAAAGGTAACAGGGTATTAACAAATTGTTGAAACTAACTTACGAAGTATTTGACAGCCCGTGATCAATTTTTTCTTACCGTTTGCATTCTAATCTAACCTATTTTTCATACTCACAATCATACATAGCCCAGTAATCTGATTATGTTCCTGTATTACTCATCATACATCAGCGTACATTGCAAATTCATGTGGATGTGGTCTTATGGCCAGTTCCATATGCTCATTCTTTGCATGCTCAACAATATTGGTGATCACTTCCTTACCAAATATTGGTTCCAGAAAAATTGAATCGTTCTGTAATTCTTGACATGCTTCTCTTAAACTTGCAGGAAGCTGCTGAATGCCAAGCTCTTGCCTCCTGTATTCTGTCATCTTGAAGATATCCGCATCAACCGGATCGCCTATGGATTTTTTCTTCTTTATACCATCAAGTCCTGCCGCTACGATAGCCGAAAAGGCTAGATAAGGATTACACGATGGATCGGGAGCTCTGAATTCAATCCGCTTCATGTTTGCAAACTTTTTCCCTTTATAATGAGCAGGAATTCTTATTATGGCAGACCTATTTCCCGTACTCCATGCAATGTAAACGGGGGCTTCATATCCAGGAACTAACCTTCTGTATGAATTCGTAGTTGGAGCCACTATTGCTGCTAAGGCTTTTGCATGATCTATAATTCCACCACCAAAGTAGCGGGCATTCTCAGACATTTCAGCATACTCATCTGATGCGTCATAGAACAGATTACGTCCTCCATTCCACAAGCTCACGTTTACATGCATTCCTGAGCCATTATCCAAGGAAATTGGTTTTGGCATCATTGTTGCTATCATATTATGTTCTTTCGCTATGTTCTTGACGATGTATTTGTAACTTTGTACAGAATCTGCTGCGTTAACTAAGCTATCGTATCGAATATCGATCTCGCACTGGCCAGCAGTTGCAACTTCGTGATGATGTGCATCACAAATTATGCCGAATTTGCTACTTAAAACATCCACGCATTCATTGCGATATTGCATCAGTGTATCACCTGGTGCGCTAGGTAGATAGCCTTCCTTCAATCTTAAGGCATACCCAACGTTATCAGTTGACCAAGGAGCTTCTCTTGATGTTATTTCATAACTTTGACCGTGTGACGGAGTTAATGTATCTACAGCGAGTTTATCAAATACAAAAAACTCTACTTCAGGACCCCAATAAGAAATATCATAGCCTTGTTCTTTTACATAATTTTCGGCTTTTTTTGCAATACCCCGCGGATCCTTTGGATATGGTCCTCTTGTCTTTCCTCCACTTAAAATGTCACATATCAGTCTCGCTGTGGGATATTCCCGTATCCATGGAACAATAGCATACGTAGAGGAGTCTGGACGAATTATTAAGTCTGATTCATGGATTTCGGTGAAACCCTTAATCGAAGACCCATCAAGTTTAGGTAATCCATCTTCAAAATCCTCCTTTCTAAACATATTCGAGGCTATGGTAGTATGATGAAATCTTCCGAATAGACCAGTAAATTGTAGATCTAGGAATTTTATTCCATCGCCTTCAAGTCTCTGTAATACTTCTTGATTTGTGTAAGATAAAGATTCGATTCTTCCATCAACAACTCTATAAGGCAACTGGAATCTTCTTTCTTTATCATAGTCCTATAATTAAGTCTTAAAATAAATTCCTCGTATACAGAAGAGATTAGTAGAATAGCTGATAAAAAAGTAATATCTTATAAAGCTTAACAGTATTAAGTTTCAGTCTATAATAAACGAGTCGAAAACTAGTGGAAAGATCAGAAGAGAGCAAGAACATGGATAGCAACAGAGAGTCAGAGACAATGGATTTGACTTTTGTGACAGATCTCCTTGTGAAGGAGGTTCAAATCCCACCTTTGCAGCAGATACCCCCGGATACATATAAGACAATTGCCAAATTCATAAGGATAGAGTCGCTACGAAGCTACGAGAGCATAGAATCAAAGATAAGAGATGAATTGATTCGATTGATTGCACTAGCGACTAAATTACTAATTGAAATAAGATGTCAAAAACTAGCATATTATAAAGTCAATGAAGGTACTCTATTACCACACGCTCTCGCAACTGAGGAATATTCCAAATTGACTGAAGAGGAAAAGTACATTTTGGAAGGAAATTTAGATGCTTTTAGAAGGAAAGAGTCTATTTTGCTGGCATCTTCGCAGGGGCGTGAGAAAATGCTGAAAACTATTTCAAAACTAGTACATTCAAAGAAAATAATAGTTAGATTTCTCAAGCCCGTTGAGCAGTTTATGGGAGTGGACATGACTAGGTACGGGCCATTTGTGGAGGAAGACGTTGCTATCTTGCCTTTTGAAAATGCTAGGTCGCTTCTTGAAACTGGAACTGCAACAGAAATTCAGGATGATGTACCGGCGAAATGAATGGAAATCTAGATATTATTCCGTACATATAATCCTGACATAAGTAATCTTGCCTCATAATGGAATAGACATAGACCAGTTCGTTCTATTGACTATCTATCCTACTGCGGTTTTTTTTGGTATAGGACTACTGGGAAAGAAGGGAATGATATGCGACACGTTGAAATACACTTTACAGGGATTTGCTTGTATCGTTTTTTCTATTGTTTATTTCATTGCAATCCCTCATGGCGGAGCACAAGGCCTTGCTATCATTCTAATAATGTTTGGTCTTTTATTGTTGTTCATGGCGAGAAAACAGATGATCCAGCCGGCTGCGTCACAAGATCGGACTAATACTTCTTAAATGTGAATCCTGTTTCTTCCATAATTCTTCTTTTCATCTAGATTTGGATTCAATCAATTTATGTTAAATCTTACTAATTTACAGAACATATTAATACGTAGAAAGTGATCCTACTTACTACGTGGGTTCATGTTTTCTTCTCCTGTATTTAATTAGACCCATGAGTTGATATCCGTATTCAAGATTGTGCTTAACATGGTTTATGCCGTGTGATCCATGAGGTAAGAATTTACCATCAAGAACATTTTCAATATAGATCTTCACCTTCCTGATTGAAATTGTTGCATGTTGAAGTTGCCTGTCTGTTAGCTTTCTTCCTAATTCTCTTTCTATTTCCGGACTAAATTCCTTTGTTCCTACTAATTTAGAATATTTCTGCAATTTACTATAATTTATACACAGATCTGCAATCTTCTTATAGTCTTGATCAGGTATTTTCATCAGTAATTCGTCTAATTCTTTTTTCTTCCTTTGAGTCAAAACGCTGAGGCTGTTCGTCATCTCCTTTCTATGAGCTTTTGTATGACTTTCTGATTTTGATTTGTGAATAATTTCTGTTCGTTCCTTTTCAGGTACACTATCATCCTCTTTGGTAATAGAATGAGATTGATTGTCTAATATCACCGGTAAACTCAGAATCTTATCTACCGCGGAAGACTTATTTCTTTGATAATATCTTTCGAGACCGTAAACGCCAACTCTTTCTCCATTAAGATCAGTGCCCTTATGGACAATCGATGCGATATTGAGTACTAGCTTCGGATAATTAGATTTCAGTGTTTCGTTTGAGTTGTCATAATTTTCCATTATATCTCTGTAGATGCTTAAGATTGCATCATCTATCAATCTAGTGGGCGGTTGACCACCCGCGTTTGAAATTTGGCCCCCTTTACTGAAATCCAATCCCTTAGCCCCAATTGTCAAAAAATCGCAAAGTTCTGATTTAGAAAACGAGTGATAGTTAGTTTCACAAGACATTACTATAGCCTTCATGATATCAAGCCAAAGATCAGTAGGATTGGCGGTATTATCAAAGACCTTTTTCATAATTCCTAAGGCATCTTTCCTTATCTTGATTTCACTGATTCTCAGTTCTTCAAAAGCTCGATTTAGCAATTCGTCTACAGATGGAATTATGATTTCATTGGAATTATTATTATTATTGGCCAACCAGTAGTCACTTATAGCATTAATCCTAATATTAATGATAATATTTAAAGAAAATATTTAATGGTTTTGTAATGCATACCTCCTAAAATATCACATTAAAATTTTATAGATAATATTTGTAGTTATACAAAGGTAGAACGATTTGTTGGTATGTTGCTTGGTAGACCAATACTTAGTCATGAATTACAGAGGCATTTGCTACAGCTAGCCTCGCACAAAATCCCATTACACCACCGAACACTATGTGTAATGCTAACGAACCAAATAACATTGTGTCTGAAAGTGTAAGAAGTTGTTTTGCGAACAGATAATCTTCTGATGTCGGAGGTGATGTGCTCAATATATTCTGAAGAGTTGGTTGCATAACAGCAAAGTTAATCGGGAGGAAGAGGACTAGCCATACAATTACTCCGGCGAGAATACCAGTACCCAATCCTTTTACCAACGAATTGATGTAAAAGATCTTAACATGTTTGGAAATTGTACTATAGATTATCCCTATGATTACCGCCGTTATCATAAACAGTGTAAATCCAATGTATACAGCGTACGGTGATTGAATTCCAAATGCCAGTCCAACCATTTTGTAAAGAGTTCCGGGCGCTAAGCCGAGCTCTGAATCTATTGCTAGAAATAATCCGAATATGGCCCACGCTGCCGTGAGACCCGCAGTCATGCCAGACGGCCTATGTATGATGGTACGAGATGAAGACTGCATACTTATATTATTCAATATCTAATATTTAGATTTTTTTGTACAGCAAATAGTAATCTAATTAAATTAATTCTATTTCCTTATTCTTAAGTTCGATATTTGGAAGCCGATATTCGAAATTGTACTAATTTTCATTTAATTAAATCGCTTATTTGGTATAACGCATTACGTTATTACCGGACAGAACTTTGGGCTTCTGCTAGATACCGAGTTCTGAATCAACCAGGGTTAATGATTTATTCGAATTAATGAAAAATAATTAGTGTTGTGTACTATTAGCATTATTCTAATTTAATCCGGCCACCATGCTTTTTAACTTCTGATAAAATAACGTTCGAAACTTTTTCTAGTATCTCTTGAACGTATTCCTTCTTTTTGTCTTTTGAAACTATCTGGACTTTCATCACTGGGATCTTGTTTTTCTTATATCCCTGTGGATGGGTCTTCAAGTACAAAGCATGTTGTGGAAATGATCTGACCAATTTTATCAACGTCCTGGATAACGTGGCCTCACCAACTCCCTCTACGTGGTAATTACGTTCTTCAACTGCGAATTGTCCTATTTGTTGTTTGATATTACCTAAAATGCTGTGCGTAAAGATTGCCTTCATTTCAGACGGAACGCCAGGTAAACATACGATTTGTGTTTTTTTGGTAAAAATGTGGACTGCTGGAGCATTGCCAACAGGGTTGTAAATAGGTTTGGACTCTTGAGGGATCATCGCCATTTTTAATCTGGCAGAATTCAATCTCACGTTCTGTCCCAGTCTCTTATAGCTGTTCTTTACCATCTGTAATGCAATAGGATCCAAGATCAATTTTCTCTTTAAGCTCCTTGCTACCGCTTGTATAGTCATGTCGTCGTACGTTGGTCCAAGACCACCGCATGTAACTATCCAATCAGGTTTTCTCTCTAGACTGTCCTTTAGTGCGATGTCAATTTCTTCCAAGTCATCTGCTACAACTATTACTCTGCGTACCTTGGCACCCAACTTTGTTATTTTTTTCCCAATCCAG
>JAKEIK010000087.1 GCA_022545895.1 Nitrososphaeraceae archaeon
GAAGCAATGGCGTCAATGACATAGCCAGATGTTTCAGCCAAGAAACATACACCTTTCATGTCGAGGAGCTTGGCTATTCCTATTACTAGTCCATTCATTCCAGTAACACTCCCATTGTCAAGATGGGAAATTTCTTGAGTAGATAAAGAATGTAACGTCTCTAGATCTGTCGAAATACAATATACTTTGGGTTTCTCAGCAAAGGCGCCAGTAATGTACGCGCCAAGGGTAAAAACTTGCTTTGTGTCAAACTGAGTTACGATTTTCAGAATTTCTTCCGCTAAGTAATACTCCGATTCTGGACTGACAGGCTGTGCGTCTCCCGTAACGAAAACTAGATCGTCTTTGTGTGCCTCACAATGTCTTGAATAGTACATTGAATTTCTCGTAAGATCCACAGTTCCGTCTGTTCCTATGATTACTCTGGGAGGGAATGATGTACAGTAAATGTTGGCAAGGTGTACCGCCTTAAAATCCTGTATCAAATGATCAACCACCATCTTGCCTACATACCCTGTTCCAGGGAATCCACAAATCAAATAAGGTGAGCTCAAATTTGGAATCTTGCTTAAGAATTCAGATCTAATTCCTGATCTAAAATAGGACATATCGTAGTACTACAATAAAGATTTTAAAGTATTCCTGTTTTTTTACAAACAATTACTAGACATACCAAAGACCTGTATCTACTATCGTGAATAGCCGCCAACGAGAAAGAAACAGGTGCTGACAAGTGCTCGAAATGCCGAAATTTCAAACTGGACGAACAGAATATCTCCTTAACTAGTTGTTGTTGCCATGCTCCCATTATTCGTACCCGTTGTTGTTGCCATGCTCCCATTATTCGTACCCGTTGTTGTTGCCATGCTCCCATTATTCATGCCACCATCCAGAGACACATTTCCTCTAGTAACAATAGTGCCTCGCAGCTCACCATTAGGGAATTTCGTGGTGTATACATTCACGTATGTTCTATTTTGATTAATTAAATCAGTCAAGTCTTTCATCCCCTTGCCTGCTAGTGGTCCTTGAAAAGATGAATTAGTTATAGTTCCTGCCAAAACACCATTAAGCGGGCCCTCTGATGCATTAGCTCGGAAAAGTGTGACAACGATATCTCCGTTCTCTGTTTCCTCTCCTTGGTGAATGTCAACTCCAGTTACCTGCCCTATTCCCGTCATGTTAATTTGATAGTTTAATACGGTCCCGTTACCCTTTATCGCTGCTGTACCAAGCGCTTCACTAAAAATTTGGGGCACTTCTGAAAATCCAGATAATTCTGCCAAAGATTCGAGTTCAGCGTTAGCGAAACTAGATTCCGTCAGTACTGCCATTATCATGATTGAAGCTAGCGGCAAGAGAGCAAGATTACGCTTCATTAGTGTTATCATAATTTACTTTTATAAAAGAATTGTGTAACTGAATTTCTAAGCTTGATTTAATAAAGTCATCTGACTTTTTGCGAAATACTAATCCATAACTCAGACAATGTTGGCAACATTTGGATTAAATCCTATTTGATCGAGTATTTCAAAACCTTACTATTGATAGGTATCGGAATAGGAAGTCACCTATCCTTACCAATTAAAAGTTCGGGCTTAGGTTACTTTTGTCGGCTTTCTTACCTTGTGACACGTACTTTAAACAGTCTACTAAACCGTCCGCATATCCAATGGACAATACTGCAAGTTCATTTTTTCCCTGATCCATAAAGTTAATTGCGTCGTCAACATAGTACTCTGCATTATCTAACATCTCTACAATTTTTTTGTTATAGTCTAATCTAGACGTCTCTCGGCTGCGTATTTGATTTATTTCATCATGGACCATTGGAACATATTTCTTTATCATTCTCGAGGCAATATTATCCAAATAAGCTGTGTTGTCAGAAGGTGAATCAAGGGTCTCTGTTAGCTTCATAATTCCCTCTTCTTCAATAAAGTGTAATTTACCGGGAAAAATTATGGAATGAGGTCCTTGCCCATACTCTATTCCTAACAAAGAGCTTACTTTACCACTTAGTATTTTTTGTTCTTTGGTACCTATGCGAGAAGCGACTATGATGAACGAGTCAAAAGTTATGATGTTGTATCTAAGATCTTTTTCCACTTCCAGCAATCTTGAAATTACTTGAATGGGATCCAAAAAAAATATAGACTGGTCTTCATTGGATCTATATTCCGTTAGAATGAGTGTGTGGCACTTGAGCTGAAGATCAATGGTTATAGAATTATAAACACTAATTGCAGAATGACTTTCTTCCATCATAGTAACAATTTTCCCAATCTTGTAAATCTGAAGCCCGCATTCACTGATGAGTGATGTCACTCCGGATGCTCCATAAACTACTTCGACTTTAACATTTCTATCAATTGCCCTGAGTCTCAATTCCATAAACGTAGTTGCAATCATGGGATCTCCATAACTTATCAAGGCCACATTTCGGTCCTTGGCCTCTTGCAGGATTTCTCTTCCATCTTCAACAAACCATCGTTTAACTGGAATCACCTGTTTATTGTTATACGAAGAAAATAATGATGTTAGGTTTTGTAAATCGTCATTGGAGATTGAAGACGTGAATCTTTCTATATATATTAAATCACAGTTGGCTAGGATTGCCGCTGCTTTTTGGCTCAAGCCAGAGATTCCGTATATGCCAATTCCGATGAAAGTTAACATTACAATTTGACCTTTAGTTTATTATTTTTGGTTTGTTGACATTTTGCTTTTTGATCTGATGTAATCGTGATATGTGGAATAGTGCTCGACCGAATACTTCGATACTTGTAAGGTAAGACTCTATCTCAATTCTTTCATCTTTTGAGTGTGATGCATGTGGCTCACCTGGCCCATATGTTACTACTGGAATTTTTAAAGAATTACCCAAAACATTCATGTCGCCCGTTCCTGTTTTTCTTATCAACATAGGTCGAGTCCTACACACATCCAGAATAGATAGCGAAAGTGCTCTCACAAGAGGTGAAGAGTGTTCAGCTTCGAATGATTCAGTCATATCTTCTATTCTATATGTCAGCTTTACATTCCTTTGTTTGGCCAATTTGTTGATAATCTCGTCAACAATGCCTAGAATTTCTAGACATGTTCTGTTGGTTGGTATCCTTATATCTATTGTGGCTTTACACTTTTGTGGCGTTACATTGTGACTCGTTCCGCCTGATATTTCAGTAAGACTGCAAGTAACGGCAGTACTTTTCTTGTTTAATTCTATATTACCTTCAGTCAAAATCCTCTTAAGATCATTCCAAATATACTGCATCTCTTCAATTGAATTCATTGCAAGCCACGGAGCACTTGCATGTGCGGTCTCGCCTACATCACAAATTAGACGGAGTGCTAATCTCCCCTTGTAAGCAACTGTTATATTGCTTATGCCACTGGGCTCTCCGAAAATTGCATAGTCTGGGGACAACTTGCTCTTGACTAGTTCTTTCACACCTGTAGCGTTGCCCTCCTCATCAACTACACCTGCAAAAATTATGGTTCCCTTTTGTTTAAATTCCGAGGCCGCTAGGAGCATTGAAATGAGAGGTCCTTTAGCGTCAGATGCCCCTCTTCCATATATGAATCCTGAGTCAATCCTAACCGGTACCTGACCGGGAACAGTATCCATGTGGCCACAAAGAAGCATTTTCGGTTCTCCAGACCCCTTTGTTGCAATCACATTTCCTACACTATCGATGGTAACTCTTTCGAATCCTAAATCGCTCATACACCTTTCCTTAATAAGGTTCGCAAGCCCTCCCTCCGACCTGGAGGGTGTATATATCTCTAATGAATTTTTCAAAAGTTCCACCGCGTAAGCTGGAGAGACCAATTCGATTTGTTAATGTTTTTTCAATTTAATACAATGGTCTATCATTATAGATGGAATATCCACGCCTGTCACTCGTACAGTGTTCTTGAATTCAGTAGTATTATTGACTTCATGTACAAGCAAACCATATTCATCACTTTCCATCAAATCTACACCCGCTATTTCAGCTTTGACTGCTTTGGCAGCTCGCAGACATATGTCTTCTAAGTCCTTTGTGATATTGCAGGCTTCTGCTGTACCACCCAGCGCCATATTTGTTTTCCATGAGCCATCACCTGAATATCGGTATATCGCTGCAGCTACATTATCCCCAACAACGATGGCTCTTATATCACGGGGAGGTCTTGTAATATAGTCCTCTAAATAGTAAACATGATAGAGCGGGTACATGTGTTCTCTACTTTCAATAACTGCTTCTGCCGAGTCTTTGTCCTTTAACAATGCTATCAGTCTCCCCCAACTTCCGACCACAGGTTTTATAACTTTTGGGTATCCGCGTACACCTAATCCTTTTAGAGCAGACTCTTGCGAAAAAGCGCAGAATGCTCTGGGGACTGGAACACCCGCTTTTCTTAATTCCATATGTGAAAATAACTTATTTCCGCAATAGATTGCCGTCTGCAGAGAATTAATTACTGTCGCTCCTAATCCTTCTATAGCTGCAGTGGAGTGAACGTTATTGTAATAACTGACACATCTTTGAATCATAATTCTATCTGAATATTCCATATTCTGCTCTAAGTCGATAATAGTGTCCCTGCAGTTCGCAATACCAATATCAATTCCTTTCTTCTTTGCAGATTCTATAATTGCTTTTTCTTCCCAACGAAGTTGGTCATAGAGTATGAAAAGAGAAGATCCAGTCTTCCCTGTATTCACTCCCCCCAATCCTCTCCAATTGACTGTGCAGGCCTCAAGTCAAACACCGTTCCAGACTTGATAATCTCGTAGCTGGCTCCACAATCTGGACATGTTACAATTTCTCCTTCCATTGCATCTTCAGCGATCTTTATCTCTGCGTCACATTCTGGACATTTTGTCATTTCCCTAACACCTTTATTCTAATTGGGCATCGTTAAGTATTTTACTTTCCAGCCTTTCGTCTAGATACAGTTCTAATATATCGCCCATTCTCAATTCTTTCAAGCCTTTGGCCATCTTTTCTGCTTCTGCTTTGGAAGTCTCCAAACCAAGAAGTGACAGAAGGTAAGCAGCGCCATTCTTGCCGGCAAGTTCTCCAAAAACTATCTTTCTTCTGTTCCCCACAATCTTCGGTTCGAGAATTTCATAGGCCGCTGGGTTTCTCAATATAGCAGCCAAGTGGGTACCTGCCTTGTGTTTGTACGCACTATCTCCTACGATGGGTTTCGATTCTGGAGTAGGTATTTCTGTATATTCGCTTATGGTCCTCGATAGATCGCGCAGGAGATGCAACCTAAAATTATTCGGTACTTTATAGATTAATGTGAGGGCGACCGCAGTTTCCGCAAGTGAAGGTATTCCAGTTCGCTCGCCAAGGCCGTCTATGGTTGTGTGGATTTGATCAGCTCCAGCCTCACATCCAGCCAGTGCGTTAGCAAGCGCGAGACCTACATCATTATGACAATGGACATCTATTGAAGATCTGGACAAATCAATATTCTCACACACCATTCTTACGAGGTTATACATTCCATGTGGTCTCATTATGCCAACAGTATCTGGAATACTGATGCGCTCAATGCCCCTAGAGTTCATTTCCTTGCACATCTCAATCAAGAACTTAGGATCAGTTCTGCTAGCATCTTCCATTGTAAAGCGTGATTTTAGGCCGTGTGATTTTATATAATCTGCCACTTCTAGTGCTCTGATTTTGGCCTCCTCACGGGATATCCTTAGCTTGGCTGAAAGATGTATGTCTGATATCCCCATGTAAGTGGCTATCCATGTAGCACCTGTGTCTATTGCCACATCTACATCCGATTTGATGGCTCTAACATGGGCTAGTATATCTGCCCTTAAATCTTGTTTAATTATTGTCTTTGTTGCTTCAAAGTGGTCGTGGGATACAACAGGACTTATCTCTATTTGGTCAACACCGAAGGAATCAAGCATCCATGCGATCTGTATTCTCTGTTTAATGGTAAAGGCTACACCGGGATGCTGTTCGCCCTCCCTAAGAGTAGAATCCAGAATTCTTATATTCTTATTAATTAACTGAGGTTCGTTAAGCTGGTGCGCAAAATGATTAGGATCGTCTGATTTCAGCGACATTTTTATTCTAAATTAGATTATTTCGTATTAGATATAAATCTTCTCGGCTATATTCTTAAGATAGCCGGCAGATCTGCATATCAACTTAGCGTCCTTAGAATGATTACTGTATTTGTGTCATGGACTCCTTCAATTTTGCGAATCAGGTCGATGCAGTGATTTATCTCCGATATCGATGGAGCAGATATTATAGCAGCGATGTCAAATTGTCCTGTTATTTCATAAACTACTTTAACGCCTTTGACTTCCGGCAGTTTTGCCGTGACCGCGGTGGTATCTGCAGAAGAACTAATAGATAGAAGTGTAATTGCACTAGTTTTATCTCCAGAATCAACGTCTACTGTGAAACGCTTTATGATACCTGTGTCAACTAAATTTCTGACTCTTCGCCTTACAGCTGATTCGGATAAACCAATTTCCTTACCTATGTCGACGAATGACTTTCTTGAGTCATTTTTAAGAATGTCCAAAATTTTCTGGTCTAGATCAAGACTATTGCTTTCAGATACTATGTCTTTTCGCCTCTGCTACTAAAAGTGAATCCATTACCGACAAGGCTTGGTCGACCATGCCCTTATCCATTATCAATGGGGGAAGTAACCTGATTATGTTTCTTCCGGAATACAACATTAAGAGTCCATTCTTGATGCCATCAAGTAATATGTCTCGCACGTCAAATCGCATTTCCATTGCGAGCATCATTCCTAAACCCCTAACTTCCCTAATGATAGGATGGCGCTCTTTAAGCTCAAGTAGCCCGCATTTAAAGTGATTTCCTATTTCAGCGGCCCTCTTTACTAAATTGCCTTCACTGATTACATCTAAGACAGCATTACCTGCTGCGCACGCAATTGGATTGCCAGCAAATGTAGAGGAGTGTTCACCTACTCTCATGGCTTCAGCTACTTTAGGTTTCAAAAATGTTACTCCCATAGGGATACCTGCTGCAATTCCCTTGGCAAGGCACATGATGTCAGGTACAGTTTCCCAGTGTTCACCAGCCCACATTTTGCCAGTCCTTCCGAGACCTGTCTGGATTTCATCAAATATCAGTACAACATTTTTTTCATCACAGATTTTTCTTACTGAATTAAGGAAACCATCTGGAGGCAATATGACTCCTGTTTCTCCCTGAATTGGCTCCAAAATCACCGTCCCCGTCTTGTCATCAATTGCATCGATCAGGCTACCTACGTTCCCATATGGAATAAATTTAATGTGATCAAGTAAAGGAACAAAAGACTTCCTATACTTCGTATTGTGCGTCACCGATAGAGCACCAAATGTCTTCCCATGATATCCACCATACATAGAAATAATTCCCGGTTTTTGACTGTACTTGCGTGCAAACTTTAAAGCTGCTTCTACTGATTCTGCACCACTGTTACTGAAAAATATTTTTGTTACACCGGGTGGGGCAATATGAGTTAGTTTTTTCAGAAATCTTAATCGGCAATTGTTATAAACCGACATATGACAGACCATAATTTTTTTCAGCTGCTCTTCTATTTCGGCAATTACCTTCTTATTGGAATAGCCTATTAGACCAACACCATAGCCACCCATACAATCGATGTATTTCTTGCCGTCTGCATCCCAAATAGTTGCACCTTCACCCCTCTCAACTGTAATAGGGAATCTCTGATAAACGTTCAGTAGGTAGGAATCCTCACCTTCTACATCTGTCATTTAGAGATCACCGTACAATTGCTGTGCGCTATTGCGGACGAGATCGGGTTGGAGACCATTCCTGAAGAAATAATAGCTTCGTTGGCGCCAAGAGAGAGAGCTTCTGTACATGCTAGAACCTTTTTTTCCATTCCAAAACCAATTTTCGGCAATATTTCCTTTGCCTCTTCAAGTGAAATCTTCTGTACTAGATTGTCATCCAAATATAGACCATTAACATTTGTAAGAAATATTACCTTGTCGGCACCCAGGATACCTGCGATATAAGCTGCAGCTCTATCTCCATCAACGTTCAAGAAATCAAATTCTTCGCTGAGTGCAACTGGAGAAATGACTGGGACATATCCTTCGTTTAATAACAAGTTTAATAATTCTGTTCCTACTGTTTTTATCTTACCAGTGTAACCACCATCGATTACCATCTTTCTTCCCTTTTCATTTATGACAGTTAATTTGCTCTTTCTAATTGCTCCCAAAATGTGATTATCTATTCCAGAAAGACCAACTGCTTTAATCTCCTCCTTGAGTAACATTTTGACTATTTGTTTGTTAATCTTGCCTGACATCACCATGGTATAGATTTCAGCAGTTTCTTTGTCCGTATATCTGCTTCTTATACCCCCCGGAGATACTATAAACCGCTGTTCTTTTCCAAGTTTAGTTGCTATAGATGTTACCTCCTTTCCTCCGCCGTGAACCAACAATAACTTTTCGTTCGACAAAATATTGTGGATGTCTTTTATAGCGGATGAATGCAAATCGTTTACTATGCTACCCCCAATTTTTATGACGATCATACCGGGGTTAACGGTGTGTATCTTAGGCCTTCCACTTCACTAAATCCACTCATAATATTCATATTCTGTATTGCCGAGCCTGCTGCACCTTTCATTAAATTATCAGAGGCTGAAAGAGCTACAACTCTGTTATTATCTTCATCTAAATCAAATCCTACATCGCAAAAATTAGATCCTACCACAAATTTCGGATCAGGGAACTTGTACAATCCCTTTTTGTCTTTTATTAATCTGATGAACGGTTCACTTTTGTAAGCATCCCTGTAGTGTTTCCACAACTGTATTTCCGAGACAGGCTCTTTCAAAAAGACATGATTGGTGGTCAATATTCCCCTGACCAAATTGACCGCATGGGGACTCATGCTGACCATTACTTTCTTGTGTGCAAGTATGCCCAATTCTTGCTCAATTTCTCCGGTATGTCTGTGCTTGGCTGGTTTGTACGGTCTAATGACTCCATATCGCATAGCATGGTGAGTTCCATTTCCTTCCTGAGAGCCAGCGCCCGAAGAGCCTATCTTGCTATCAACAATAACATGTTCCGTATCTACCAAGTTTTTCTCAATCAAAGGCTTTAATGCAAGAATTGATGTTACTGCCATACATCCTGGGCAGGAGACTAGCTTCGACTCTTTAATTTGATTTCTATATAGTTCTGGAACTCCATAAGTCGATTTTGAGAGCATTTCCGGGAAAGGGTGCTCCCATCCATACCATTTCACATAATCTTTAGGGTTTTTCAATCTAAAATCTGCAGATAAATCAATTATTTTGATACCTCTTTCATAAAGCTCTTTGACGACATTTACCGCATTTCCATGTGGAACAGAAACAAACACAATATCGCAATTACTGGTTAGCTTGTCGATATCCATAGGTGAAAATGTCAAGTCTATGAAGCTTTTCAGACTTGGATGTACTCTGTGAACATATTCTCCAACGTGCTGCCTTGACGTGACCATGCTTATTTCTACCTTGGGATGCACAACCAATAATCTCAAAAGTTCGCCCCCGACGTAGCCAGATGCTCCTATGACTCCTACTTTCATAACTTTGAATCCTTTGAAAAAGTCTCAATATAGCATCTTATGAATTTTATTATCTGTAAGTGTTGTGAATGAGTTCGAAGTGTTCCATAGTCCAAAGTCAAGGAAGCTTTTCTTACAGTCGAGTTAATATTCGGCTGGGTCCTTACTTCCTGCATTCATGGACCAGGTAATCAATCATGGCTGCGGGAATATCTTGTGTAGAAACCATTGAGGCTCCCCTAAATTCAACCGTGTTATTGATTTCATGAACCAAGTATCCTCTCTTCGTATCCTCCATCAAGTCAATGCCAAGTATCCCTCCACCTACAGCTTTTGCAGCTCTTAGCGTGATTTCTTCCAACTCAGGATTCATCTGTACTTGTTCCGTCGTTCCACCAATTGCCACATTCGTAAGCCATTCGTTTTCTGCAGCATTTCGATAAATTGATGCAACAATATTTTCAGCGATTACTATGCATCTTATATCCCTGGGCGGACGATCTATCTTCTCTTGGATATAATAAATTCGAGAAAGTGGACTTCCAATTTCCTCTCTACTATCTATTAGTATTTCAGCTGCTGATCTATCTTTAATTAAATAAACTCCTCTTCCCCAAGATCCTACAAGTGGTTTCACTACCAGAGGATATCCTAATTTATCCATCAATTGAAGAGCTGAGCTGGAGCTAAACGCAAAGCTAGTATTGGGAGTAGGCACGTGGTGTTTCACTAATGCTAGGCTGGTGAGTAGCTTATTCCCACATATTTCACTGACAGAAAATGGATTGATCACTTTAAACCCTAATGATTCCAAGCACGAGGTAACATACAGACCTCTATAGTGGCTTATCTCTCGCTGAAAAATGATATCGCCTAACTCAAAGTCTACTTTCTCTGAATTCGTATTGAAAACTAGAGATTTACCATCAACAAGATTGGATGTAAAACCTTTTTCCGTTATTTTATTATGCAGTATCCTTTCTTCGAAACGAATTTTATCGTAAATTACACATACCTGCACCATCTATTGTCCCCAGTCTTCGCCGACTGATTCTGCTGGCTTGATTTCGATCAATTCTCCCTTCTTAAGAGTTATCTCAAAATCAGCACCACAGTCAGGACAAGTTATGATTTCTCCAACCATCGAGTCTTGTGTCACGGTTATCTGCGCTCCACAATCCTTACACTCTATGTTCATGTTATTTTCTCACCTTCTTTTCTAGAGTCACTTGTCTTTAGACTATTTGCAAGAACTGTTTGCATGCCCCATAATTCTACAAAACCCTTGGCCAAACGCTGGTCAAATGTCGATTTAGAAGTGTATGTTGCAAGATCATTACTATACAACGAAAATTGAGATTTTCTTCCAACAACATTCAAAGATCCATTTTGCAGCTTCATCCTTACTTTTCCAGTAACCCTTTTTTGGGTTGCATCTATAAATGTATCCAGATCTTCTCTTAGGGGATCAAACCAAAGTCCACTATACGCTAACCAACTCCATTCCTCCTCAACAGTCTGCTTAAATCTAAATTCAAAATTCGTGAGAACCATTTTTTCAAGGTCTCTGTGTGCTTCAATTATGGCAGTGGCTGCTGGAGCTTCGTAAATTTCTCGAGACTTGATTCCTACAATCCTGTCTTCCACATGATCAATTATACCCACTCCATGTCTTCCGACTTTATCATTCAGGTACGCTATCAAGTCAACTAAATTCATTTTTTTACCGTCCGCGGATTTCGGGATTCCCTGTTCAAATTCGAGTTCCATATATTCAATTGAATTCTCTGCTTTCTTGACTAGGTGTAATGCGTCGTCGGGGACCTCAAACCACGGATCTTCCAGTTGTCCGCCCTCAATAGCTCTACCCCACAAGTTTACGTCAATGCTATACCGTTTAGTTTCCTCATTAACGGGTATGTTGTGTTCGTTGGCATATTTGATTTCAATATCTCTGGTCAAATTCATATCTCTTATCGGGGCGATGATCCGAATTTTGGGATCAATTGCACGTAGTGCGAGGTCCAACCTCACCTGATCGTTCCCTTTCCCAGTACAGCCATGTGAAACATATCTGGCCTCTTCTTTGCATGCGACTTCCATTGTTCTGGATGCAATGAGGGGACGAGCTAAGGCAGTGGCAAGAGGATACTTTCCTTGATATAGGGCATTGGCTCTAATAGCTTTAGCCACATAATTTTCAACAAAATCAGTTCTAGAGTCAACATACACATGTTTTATAGCACCTAGCAATTCAGATTTTTGACGTATTGCATCAAAATCATCATCCTGTCCGCAATCGACCGTTGTTGTGATAACATCCATGTTATGCTCCATCTGAAGATACTTGACGCAAACTGATGTATCGAGACCTCCAGAAAAAGCCAGAACCACCTTGTCTTTCGTCATGGCTAATGCAAGCAATTTCAAACTAAATTTATATTTTTTGGTTGTTAGACGTCGTTTGGCTTTGCTCGAATGATTAGTAATAGCGGCTAGGTCACGAAACTTGCGATTTCGCCAGCTCGTTTCCTGAATCATTCCAATCTGGGGCCTGTTAGTATCTTCTGAATGGCAACGTTGAATCATGGATGGTAATATCCAACAGAATAATAATCACTTCATTTTGTCAGCAGATAACACTAATCAAGACGGGTTCGCTTTGTATAGACGATCTGATCCGATTTACGTTAGAATCCTGATTTGTTTCACACTTCAAAGTTACCATATGAGGAAACTCATATTTGAGAGGTTATCATTACCAAATGTTGTGCTTCGCAAAAATTGCCAAAGTTCTGTATCGCATCTAAAGGATGTAATTTGTTGTAATAAAGTAGGGTGGAACCACAATAAGTTAATTGGTCATAGAAGAATTTAAAACAAAATCAGTAAAAGATATTCCCGAATATAAATAAACAAGTTTTTTTACGAACAGAATACTCAAAAGCTCACACAAACTCACCTGTCATTTTGAAGATACCTACCAGTCGATCCGTTTGACATGGCTTTTTAGCAAATCATTCAAAGGAAACCATTAAAAAACAGAATAACTGATATTTTATATGTCATTGTACAGAAGATATACTTTAGAAGAGATAACAAGGAAAGTATATTCAGAGCTCTCTGAAAGTCATGCTGGGCTTTCTGGTGTAGAGTTGGCAGCTAGAACCAAGATAAATAGAATGACGTTGGCAAGATATTTGGATTTGATGCTGGTCAAAGGACTTGTTAGAAAAAAAAAATTGGGGTGTTGAATATATGGTATTTAGACAAAAGCGTCTCTCAACTCGAATTTCCCGTCAATTACGTTCAGGTCCAGCAGAGGTTTCTAGATTCTTTACTTTCTGGTAATGATACTGAAGCAAAGAATCTTGTCTACAATCTTATAACTTCTGATATAACAAAGGAGCACCTATTAATCGATGTCGTATTACCAACTATAAATATTGTCGACAATCTCTATAACAGAGGGAGGATTGGGGAAAGCGAGAGGCTTTCTATTCTTACCTTCGCCATGGATCTTGTGGCATTCATCAGATTCCTTCCGTATGATGCTCGAAACAAATTAAGGGCCCATTCTTTATGTGTGGCAGGATCTGAAGATTCGATTCATTTTGCGAAAATCGCCTCTACTTTAATGCACCTTTCTGGTTGGGATTCTACTTTCATCGGTAATGTTGAGCAAAAAATAGATCCTTTCTTTGACATAGATATACAAAGATACATTTTGAAATCATATGGAAACAGAAATGGCCTAATTCTGATTCTGATTTTCTCGTTCTCAGA
>JAKEIK010000011.1 GCA_022545895.1 Nitrososphaeraceae archaeon
AATTCCACTATTCCATCTGTAAAAATGATATATGCGAATCATAGCTACGACATGCTTCCATTTGTAGTTCTAAATGAGGAAGGGGTAAACAAGCTGAACTTTCCCCATTTGCCAGATCAGTATAAACCTGAAGTTGTTATGGCCTCAGATAAAAATTTCACTTTTCAGTTTTCTAAAACCCCTAGGGAGATCAATGCATTTGGTATTGACTATGAAGCTGATACAACAGAAGTAACACCTTTGACTAAGACTGGCAAGAATCAATTTACATTTGGAAATGTGCATGGAATACTCACTCTTGAGGTCAGATCAATCTATGATGACGGTAGTTACGTCACTTATACATGCCTTGTAGACGTAAAGAATACAGCTGCAGGCGGAAACCAAGCGAAGGGGCTCGACATATTCGCTTAAGCATCAAATCACTTAGGAAACTCAAACATTAAATAGCGAATGTCGAATTTCTCCTTTAATGAGTCGATCTATATGGGAATTTATGATATCATTTATTTTCATTTTTTGTATACTAGTACTCCCAGTGTTTCAGAGTCCTGCCAATGCACAATTCATACTCAGTATAGTGTATAACGCTGACGCAGGCGGAGGTAATGCCACAATTCCACTTAATGTTTATCGTCCCGATGAGATTATCACAAACCAAAGTGCCAATATAAAATGGCAAAATCCTACATTAGGCATTCAATACCCACATACAGTTACTTTCATCCGTGCTGATACTAATCTAACGATACCAAAAATTAGTTTCAACTTGTCAAATTACTCTAGCCTCATTGACTCTAAATTTCAGAATGCACAAAATGACAAAGCATCTGCAGTTGATGTTACTGCTGAAATTCTTCCTACTGTAGTTTCTGCAAATGGTTCGATAACTTATCTCGATCCTTATGGCAATCTCGGAGGAGATGGTGCACAATATAATTTCACCGGTACAGAAAAATATGTAAACTCTGGCTTCATATGGCCTGAGGGGCAAATACCGAAGGGCTTTGCAAACATAACTTCATTTACTGTTCAATTCGAGAAACAAGGAGTCTATCACTTCCAATGCCTCATCCATCCTGAAATGAGTGGCAACGTGACAGTTACCCCTCCTAATACACCAATGGGTATATCAATAAGTGATTTTGGAAAATAATTGTTGAAATATTAGAATCAAGCTCTAATTTATACTGGGCGGCGTGTTCCTTTATTTGCTCATATTGTGGTCTTATAATGTAAATAATATGAATAACTCAAGACATGACAAGGGAATGTGCAAAAATCACTATGTATGACAAGTGTTATAAAATTATTACAAGACAGTTATTTATGATATAACTCGTACCGAGTGCCCTTCTTTGTCTTTAACATTCTTTCTAGTTCATTAGTTACATTGGTTCCAGATTTAAAAACGCTCGCGAAATCGAGAAAAATGCTCTGAATGTTGTCCTAAATTAGTAAGAAAAGAGACAATTCGCCGAAACCTATAATATGCCTCATGGATACATAAGAATATAGGATTATTTTGTACCAAGAGATTGTTCCAATAATAGCTGAGGATGTATTCGCTATATTGGGAGATAGCCAGTCAGTAGAGATCCTTGATGCTGCATCTATAGGATTACAGTCATCTTCTAATGGCATAGGTAATCAAACTAAGAAGCAGTATTACGTAAGATTAAAACGTCTTGTGGATATTGGATTAATCGAAAAGCGTCAATCTATATACAAATTAACATCATTTGGATCAATTGTATACGAGAATCATTTGAAGACGATGAACAAGATCATGCCTAACTACTGGCAGATCAAGAGCTTTGACATTTTAAAAAGTAGAAATGATTTTCCTTTTGAACAGAAGGAGAAAATTATCAATGAATACGTTGAAACTACTGGACTAAAGGGTGTCATTAATACAACTCAACTTTCAAGTTTTAGTGTCGCAAACCGGTTTGATGACCTCATTGTTGAAGTACTGAAAGTATTGGACAATGCCGAAAAGGAAGTTTACTTCGCAACAAGATATCATGATCCACATATCTCAACTAAGGTGTTCGAAAAAATTGGTAAGGGTGTTACAATCCACATCCTTGATGGCAATCCAGAACAGATAACCGTTGAAAGTCGGCTTGCTGCCATAATTAGAACACCGCCAAATAGAGAGACTGCCGATTTGGTTAAAAAGATTGTAAAATCTCCAAGATTTGATTTAAAGAGGCTTCCTGATTTACCTCAAAGTTTCATGGTGGTGGATGGAATTCAGGTGGTCTATGACACTGTAAATTTCATCAACCCAGAACAGTTCACGATCGCAATCTCAAAGTATGACGATGCTTACATGGCACAGCAATTCATAGAATACTTTAAACTGTTGTCAAAAGAAGCTACAACTCCGAAGATATTAGATGAAATGCGAGTTCATACAAAATAAAACTTTATCGCAAATTGTTGTTATATATTTTACAAGATCGACAATTCGTTAATTACAGTTTCGCATTATGATAACATCATTAAATTTCAGACACAAATTAATACGTTAATTGATTAATAGGTGGGGAAATACTGGTTGATAGGAGTATTTCAATATAGACCAGAGATTCAGAATAATGTAGCATGATCACTCATCTAGTCGCCATAAATGATTACTCTTGAATGGTAATCGCATTTTCCATTTGCCCATTTCTATAGAAAGTTTCGATTGGTATTTTCAATTCAAAGATCAGTGAATTGATGGCTGATCTAAGTATAGAATTCGAATTCTAAAAGTCTAAATAATTTTCAGTTTGTGAATTAATTCTTTCTTTTGAAGATTACTATGCTATTCTTACATTCTATTCATGAATCATATACAAAATTGTCCGCATACGCAGAGTCATAATAAATTTTAACCTCTACTTCTGTGTCTGGAATATGGTCAAATCTGTCAGCGTAAGATCATCTATACTCATCCCCACAATCTCCTATTATTTCAAACAGGTTATTTGCGTTTGTACATACAGCATCTATAGCATAACAATCCGACTTATCCAGATCAAAATTGAATACCTGAGTGTTATCATTTCTGTGATCAACTATTCCAAGTCTATCACCAATAATTACGCCTGCTACTGCAGCCTTGGCAAGGATATAGTTGGTTGCTACATTTGCAATACTTACATCGTATTTTTGCGCAATACTCTTCAAAGTCAATAAAAGTTTTTGGAACAAATCCCATCCACCCCACGCATCTATCATCTGCTTGTATTTTCGTAAGCTTGCCGTATTTAACTCAGCAGTAGATGGCTCTACTGCCCCTAGATAGCGCTCTGAAATCAGTCCACCACAAATACTTCCGTATGCCAGAAGACTGGTGTTATGCTCCAAGCAAAATGGAATCATCTTCACTTCTGGCCTTCGATCTATAATCGAATATTGAACCTGATTTGATACAATTCGTAGACCTGAATCTATCATGATCTGTATACGTTCAGTATCAAAATTTGTAAGACCTATATGCCTGATTAGTCCCTCGTCCCTAAGGTCGGATAAGTATCTGAGAGCATCCATGTAATACGGATTGTTATAATCCCACCAGTGGAATTGAAGCAAATCCAATGAGCTAACACTCATTCTGCGAAGCGATCTGTCTATATTTTCATTAACGAAAGAACGTGTAACTTTTCCTGGCTGTGGCACCCATTTTGTTAAAGATTGAACTCTTTCGAGTTCTTCTTTTCCTTTTAGTTTTAGTATTCTACGCCTGAACTGCCCAATAAAATCTTCTGCTGGACCATATATATCTGCCAAGTCCCAAGTCGTAAAGCCAGCATCATGATATCTCAACATATCTGCGATTGCCAATTCATGATCGATATATCCATGTCCGCCTGCAACTTGCCACATGCCGTTAAGTATTCTACAGATTGTCAAATTAGGAGCCAATTTGTAGCATTTCTTACTCATTTCACTCACTAATTCATTCTAGGTTTTCTCTACATTTTTATCTAACGAATATCAGGCACAAAAAGCTGGCGATTTCAATAATTACAATTAGAGGTGGAATCTCATTTACTTATCATAAGTATCCATCTATTTTCTTAAAGCATATTTGTAGGTACGCAACAGAACTTCAATACCATAACGACAAACGTGTTCCTGAATGTTAATTTTAATATCATTTTATGGTAGCCAAAATAATAGCTGATATTTGATGACTAATCCGCACAATCTCCTAATTGCTATTTTAGCGACCCTCTCGGTTCTTTTCATACATTTGAGAGATGCCAATGCAGCTGGAGTCGAATTGTTTTCAGGTGATGAATCACCATTTGGAATATCCTATAGTGACTGGATCTCAAAATGGTGGACATGGTGGGTTACAACTAGCGTTGAAGAGGCAACTCCAAAGCCAGACGGATGTTTAGTCAATAGAGCTGATTCAATGGTGATGCTTATGGAGACTGCGGTTGGAGGAAAGCAAAATCAAGTATGCAATGTTTCTTCAACTGAAGGTATTATGGTTCCTATGTGGACTGGATGGCGGGATGAATCTTCCCCAGGGCATGAAAACGATTCGTACGATCAATTATCTAAATCTGCAAGAGAAGAAATTAACGCAGGCCATGTAATATCACATGTGGTTGTTGACGGCAAAGAAGTAGCTAAAATGGATGAAACATCCTCTGTAAGTTCTGGAGTGTTTGCTCAGAAAGTTAATTATATGAATAATGTGACGGAGATATATTCAAAAGGATTCAATATTACTATTCCCGAAAATACACATTTTCCTGACCAAAAACCTGGAACATTTCGTGCAGGCGCACAAGGGTGGTATGTATTCTTGAAACCGCTTCCGCCAGGTGATCATAATATACTTTACACGGTCAATGTTGACCCCAATAGCGTTAACAACATTAGTGCAGAAATCACTTACCTTATGCATGCAAAATAATTAGGAAGGCTACTGGATAATCTTTCAATACAAGTTTTTGCTGACTCGATCTCTTAAATGACTTACTCCTGATCAATGAAGTGTTAGACAAGTTACAATTCCTCTAAAAATTCATAAGACAACTTTAAGTATCTTAACTATCATTTGTCGGCTAATCTACATGAGTAAGATCGGAAAGGTAGCAAAATGTGGTGGATGT
>JAKEIK010000088.1 GCA_022545895.1 Nitrososphaeraceae archaeon
GAAGAGAACTCTGTATACCCTCTAACATTTGGCATTCAAAAGATAAATGCTAGCAAGTATGCTCAAATCTTTCTCAATCTGTACTATGGTCTTCAAAGAGATTTTCCCAGGTTCTAACTTTTTACATTGATTATAACCCATTGTTCTGCTGGGTTACTTTCCATAGTCATGAAATTGGAAGAATGGGATATGTTCTCTTCATTTCTCATGTGCACATATCCGAGTTAATGTCTCATGTGTGCGTTTATTCATAACAATTTTCTAATTATATGGATTTCTGTAATTGCGTGCATCAGTTAGATAACACCGAGTTGTAGAAAATAGGCTCATTTAATGTACTCCTATGTAGTAATTAAGAAGAATTATTTTTTGGATAGGCGAAATGGTAATTCACTTAAATTGTTGTGTTTTCTTTATATTTCGAAGACTTGGCCTTTGCGGAATTCTTTACAGGTGATGCAATGGAGATGTTGGAAAAATTAAGCCGAGATGAGAGATATGCTCTAAAATATCGACTATTAGTTACTTCTCCCCCGTATTTCGGACAGCGACACTACGGCAGCAGCATTTGCGAAATAGGGCATGAAACAGATCCCGAATCATACCTGGATAAATTGACTAGGATCTTTACTAAGGCTAGAGACCTATTAACAGAGGATGGAAGTCTTTGGATTGTAATAGGAGATGCACGACGTAATGGCAGTAAGCTAATGATACCACATAGACTGGCGAGTAATTTGGTGAACAAGAATTTCATATTTAGGGAAGATATCATTTGGTATAAGAAGAATTTTATTTCAAGTGGTTCTACAAGTAATTTGTCACAGGCTTACGAATTCGTATTATTTTTTTCCAAGAACAAAAATTGTTACGCGAATATTGACAAGATTCGGATCTTGGGTAATGAGGTACGCGAGGCCAAGAATAAAACACCTTCCAAAGACATGATTCAATACAGTAGTCTATCGCCAAACAAAGAGAGAATTTTGGAAATACGAAAAAAGATCAATAATGCCAATTTGAGCACCCGATACGAGGATCTGCCAACCACAAGTGAAATTTCATTGGCCTTTGGTTATGATCCCGAAAAATATTGCCCGACGTGTTACAGGAAGTTTAAGCGTCATGTAACTAGGAAGAGAATTGGGGACCACAGGCACTATCCGATATTTGCAGTTTGTAACCCTTTAGGCAAAAATCCTGGAAATGTTTGGGATGTTCCTACAAAGGCTCACCATGGGAATGATCACTTTGCAATTTTTCCTGAGGATCTAATAAAAATTATTGTAAATTTTTGTAGTAAAAAGGGTGATTGGGTTTTGGACCCATTCATGGGTAGAGGAACCAGCGGTATAGTTTGTTCAGTTTTAGAAAGAAATTTTACAGGAATTGAACTTTATGAAAAAAATGTCCATCTATCCAAGAGTAATATTGCCAGTCCCTACAACTGATCTAGAATATACTGCAACTCATTTGTAGACGTTCTGCTCAAGGAAAGGATATTATATTGTGCTGCCGCCCTATTGGTCATGACCAGTATGAAGAAAGACTTCATTGTAGCTCGCATTGAGGCGGCACAGGATGGGAGTCCTTATGTTTTCGTAGGATTTAGTGACCCGAGTGAGTACAAAGGTGACAAACAAGTGAATCCATTAGGGTCTAATGTAATGGCATTTTCGTCGCCTGAAGACCTCATGAAGAACTTGCCTAAAGCTATGGGAAATATCTCTAGAATGATGGGCGGAGGAGGAGCTGGCGACTCTCCGACATTTAAGATAAGTATGAAGGAGTATGAAGACATCGGCATAAAAGTTGGCGACAAGGTTACTATAGAAATAACAAAATCCGATAACAACATCTATACCTAATTCATTTAATTTCCGTTTTGATATCCTCTTCAAGTTGCAAGTTGTATCGCTGATGAAGAATTGCAAAGTAGTTAGAAATTCAGTCGTTCACTTTCTCACTCGAATGAAGGAAGGTTTATTCAGCCACTCACAATATGCATATTTGACAAAATAGTCATGCTTCGATCAATTTCAGACCTGGACGATCTTCAATATTATGGAAAGAGCGTCTTCATGAGGGTAGATTTTAACGTCAGTGTCAACGACGGGGTCATCGGAGAGGACTTTAGGATACGTATGGCCATTCCGACAATCGAATATTTGGCTAAGCGTGGTGCAAAAGTAATCTTAGCTTCCCACTTGGGCAGGCCAAAGACACGTGACCAAACTAAATCTCTTGAGCCTGTTGCAAAAAGACTGGGGGAGATATTAGGAAATTCAAGAGTATCGTTTGTAGATGACTGTATCGGAAATGTAGTTTTGGATAAAATAAAAAAGCTTGCTCTTGGAGATATTCTAGTTCTTGAAAATTTAAGATATCACCAGGAAGAAGAGAACAATGATTCCTTATTTAGTAGAAAACTTGCAGATTTAGCTGACATATATGTCAATGACGCATTTAGTACTTCTCATCGTAAACATGCATCTACTTACGGGACTACGGAATATTTTGACATAAGGTTGGCAGGATTCAGTCTAAAGAAAGAAGTAGAATATCTTTCGATGATAAAAGAAAAGCCGCACAAACCATTTACGGTTGTAGTGGGAGGATCAAAGATTAAAGATAAGATAGGTGCTCTTGAAAATTTACTTCCCAAAGCAGACAAGCTACTTGTAGGTGGTGCGGCCGCTTACACATTTCTAAAGGCTAAGGGGACAAAGACAGGTAATTCACAAATTGATGAGGAACATTTTGCGTGGGTCACGAAAGCACTCAAATTGTACGGGGACAAGATATTGCTTCCAGATGACCACATCGTCTCTTCGTCACCAACTGATAGCTCTTTTTCATTGGTAAAGGGGGACATACCTGACGGAATGATTGCCTATGACATAGGCAATGATACTTCAAGACGCTACTCAGCAGAGGTAGGAGGAAGTGGATCTGGCACGGTATTTTGGAATGGGCCCATGGGCATGTTTGAAAAAGGTCAATACGCAAATGGAACTATTAACATAGCAAAAAGTATGGCACTTGCATTTTGGAGAGGATCAAAGACATTAGTCGGTGGGGGGGATACCCTCGAAGCAATGAAAACAGCAGGAGTATCTGAAAGTGAAGTATCCCATGTTTCTACGGGTGGTGGAGCAACGCTAAGGTTCCTTGCTGGAGATGGGATGCCAGGCCTCGAGGCAATACAGAGGATATAGGTTAAACATTTTGTTACTTGAAGAAGTATAGAGTACGGTAACTGTCGGTTTATCATCATTGATTGGAGTTAATTTTTTGCTTCTATAATTTTAATTGTTGAAGTGACTTGGCATAATACCACTTTACTTCATCATATTCTTAAAATCGAGAAAGACAAAATTAGGGTAATTCAGTTTTCAAGAGTAGATCACACAATTTTTACGCTAATCGCCTTCATATATGAAACTTGGTCGTTTTCTACCCCGAGCATGAATGTATAATCGTCAGGGGTTGTGTCCATCGAAGGAGTGATCAAAAAGGATATCTTTTTTTCCTCGCCGGGCAGCACCGTAACTGAATCTTGGCTAAATGATGTAGTTGAATTTCCAAATCCTCCTGTTGGAGTGAGTGTTGAAGAGGCGATCATTCTAAGATCTACCTGCTTGTCAGCAGAGACTATAACTGGAATTTCTTTAGATTCTCCTCTTTTTACAGTGATATTCGTTTCAGCTACACTGACTTTGAATGGAATAGGGGACGATGTGTTAAGCATACCTAATTTATTTTCCGTCCACTCACTGAACCACAATTCGTTATTTTTTCCTATCGAAAATTGTAGTGCATTTGATATGCCACAGGCTGTTGTCGCAGGCAACTCACATCTTGCCCAAAGTGGGTTCTGCGTGGGTATCCAGTATTCATTTAAGATGCGGTTCTTTGGATCAAATTTGCCGATTTTGTTTCCAGTATGTTCATTGAACCAGAATGAGCCGTTTGAGTCTTTTTTAATCCAGTAAGGGAGAGTATAGGCATTGCTATCCTTTTCTATTCCAGGTGAAATCCTCGGAGAGGCAGGAGCTGTAGTAAATTTTGTAACTTTGCCATTTGTGGCATTTAAAAGAAAGAAGATGCTGGTGCCATGATCTGAGACCCATGGATTCCCATTTTCATCTAAAACAATCCCTACAGGAGAATTCAAGTTTGCGGGCAAGCCATAAGGCCAACTTACATTACTTTTTATATCATATTTGAAAATTTCTCCTTTTATACCAAATGCCAGCATCGAAGCCCAAATCACGTTTCTCTTATTGTCAATTTGTAGAGACCCTGTGCTAAGAAGGGCTGGATCTATTCCTTTAAAATCAGAAATCGGTAATGCAATTGAATTTATTCCTTTGGATGAATTATTCTGCATTTCGGTAACGTTGCCAAACCAAAGTGACTTTGAACGAATACCTACGAAGTATATGTTGTCTTTTTCATCAAAGGCTATTGCCACGGGATATGTTGTTCCAAAATCCTTTGGGCTCTCAGGAACAGGAAAGAAACTGAATTTACCCGAATCTACTTCGTACTTCCAAACGCCGTTTTGTCTCTCATCTGTAAACCAGATATTTCCCTTCGAATCAGCCTCCACGTCCCAGCTCTGGGATAAATCGATAGGATTGGAACGTGTATTCCAAAATGGTATCATAATTTCCTGGAATTTCTTACCTGAGAGGTCAAGTGATCCAAGAACCCCATGCTTGGTGGAGATGTACCACACAGAATTGTTCGATGCTAATATGCCTAACGGCATCTCACATCTTTGGGGGAGAAGATATTCGGTAATGTAGTCGTTATTATGTGGTTTTGAATCTAGACCGCAGAACTGTTTCTCAAACCTTTCAATTGCTTGACCTTTAGAATTCTGGACAAGATTTGGGTCAGAGGGTTGAGCCAATGAAAGTAAACTGTTGTAATTTAGGGTCAGAAAATAAGTTGTTATGGCGAGTAGGGTAATCGTTAGAAAAAGAGTAAAAAACTTCCGATATGAATGAGCGTGAATAAGTGACATCGTTTTCATGAACCTACTCACACATATTTATAATATATTTCTAGTGAACGTGTATTTAGATTCTAAGAATTATCCATCCATTATCAGGGCCTGATGATCCAAAATGACAAGGTACACTTCCAAAGAATTTCAGATTAATTATTCAGGAGTATCCACATAAACCTGGGTTGACATTCAAGTGAGTTAAATTGATTTAAATGTAATTTATACTTAATTGGTTCTATACTGCATATGAAATCCAAAACACAATATCTGTACTTTAATACTAAAACCAGGATAGCATTCGTAAACATTACAGACCAGGTGCAAAAATTAATAGAAGAAAGCAAGATAAAGGAAGGAATTTGCTTGGTTAATGCTATGCACATTACTTCCAGCGTCTTTGTAAATGATAATGAAAGTGGTTTGCTAAAAGATTTTGAAAAATGGTTGGAACGATTGGCACCACATTCGCCAACAAATCATTACCAACACAATAATACTGGAGAAGACAACGCTGACGCTCACCTAAAGCGACAGGTCATGGGAAGAGAGGCAGTTGTTGCAGTAACTGACGGAAAACTTGATTTTGGCCCTTGGGAGCAGATTTTTTATGGCGAATTTGACGGCAGAAGAAATAAAAGAGTTCTAGTAAAGGTCATAGGAGAATAGACATTATTCGAAGACTATCCCTCTTCTGATACATCCTTCGATTTAAATTTAGTTACATTATGATATTATCTATCCACATACTTTGGACAATCAGGATATTTCGAAAAGTTAAGTTATTGGGTTCCTGACTTTACCAAGATCAAGACTAGTAACTTTTAATATTGTTTGGGCTAATGGCGTAAGCAATATCGATTCGTCATAGATTGCATCCTCTATGAATTTCACAAATCCTGTAGAAGATATTATTCAACTTATCAAGTACAGCAGAGACATATGTTACTATCATGTACGGACAATCATATTTTCTATGTCAAATGTAACTGCTACGAGCGAACACCAAAAGGGAAGTCACAACTTACTCAGGTGCAGATGACTCCAATCTTCTGGGCACATTATCACCAGGACTATATCCTTCAAAATCCTATATGAGCTGCAGACATTATACGCGCGATAGATTGACAGAACCACGTTCACCGCTATCCTGACGAAGTTATCATTATGCAACCATGAATTTCACTTGGCTTTGTTTCGCCAATAAGGTATTGGGTGCTGCAGAATATCCTGGGCCCAAATGAGATAAGATGCTATTTTCATTGTTTTGTCGTCAGACGATAGCAAAAGCAAAACATACATCATTTGTTGAACAAATGTCGATTGATTTATTACCATTCATGGTCCTACGTTTGTCATGAGTTCGTACAGAAAGGATACTGATTCCCTTGGAGAAGTTCAAGTTCCTGCTTCTGCTTATTACGGTCCATTCACAGTTCGAGCCTCTTCGCAATATAATGTAACAGGACAGCGTTCTCATATTAACATGATAAAGGCCTTTGCAATGATCAAAAGATCTGCCGCCCTTGCGAACAAAGATCTTGGAGTGCTAGAAGCGCAAAAAGCGGACGCGATAGTCAAAGCTTCAGACGAGATTTCGTCTGGCAAACTCGTGGACCAGTTTATCATAGACGCCATAAATTCTGGCGCGGGAACAGCTGTCAATATGAATGCCAACGAGGTGATTGCTAATAGGGCCCTGGAAATTCTTGATAAGAAAAAGGGAGATTATCTGACTTTAAGCCCAAATGATCACGTGAATATGTCACAATCAAGCAATGATACGTATCCGACTGCTATGCACATTGCAATACTTCTAAACCTTCAAGAAGTTAAAACTGCCTTAACAGCATTAATTTCGTCTCTTGAGAAGAAGGCTGAGGAATTCAAGGGGGTAATAAAAATAGGAAGAACGCATTTGATGGATGCAATACCAGTCACACTCGGTGCTGAATTTTCAGAGTATGCCTTTTCTCTCAGAAGGGGATTGGAGAAAATTGATCAATCATGTTCGGAGCTAGAGTACGTAGCACTTGGGGGAACGGCTGTAGGGACCGGTGCCAACGCACCCCGTGGGTTTAAAGAACTTGCTTTGAAATACTTAGCCCAGACATCTGGTTTAAATTTAAGACCTTCAAAAAATGCATTCTTTTCACTTCAAAGCAAGTTTGAAGTTGCCATGTGTTCTTCAACTCTAAGAAATGTCGCAATCGAGTTAAGTAAGATCGCAAATGACATTCGGTTGATGGCCTCAGGACCCGTCGCAGGTCTTGCCGAAATTTTAATTCCTGCGGTACATGCAGGGTCGTCAATAATGCCTGGAAAGGTCAATCCATCGTTGTCAGAATGCCTTAACATGATATGTTTCAATATCATGGGCAATGATGTCTCTGTGGCATTTGCAGCACAGGCAGGACAGTTTGAACTTAACGTAATGTTACCTGGAATGACTAGAGCAGTACTTGATTCTACCGACATGTTAAAGAATTTCCTTCC
>JAKEIK010000089.1 GCA_022545895.1 Nitrososphaeraceae archaeon
CCCTCATTCGGTGATGCATATGAGGGGTCACCCCATACACCATTCTTAGTAATTTTCGTAAACGAAGATGGTCTATTTAGATAGGATGAAGTTACTTGCCGTAATAGTGTGCGATCTTCTGCTCCTTTTTTAGCCTTTTTCATGTTGACTAGTTCCGGTCTTATCGCCAGCACAAGAGAGGTTTCAACAAATCCTGCATGATCAAAATCCCTACCCAGTAATTGCCAATAATTTATAGAGTTTATATTTGCATCCTGAAATTTAATCCGTTCAACTATTTGAGGTATGTACTGTAATAGTCCCGCGTTTCCATGATGACCATTGAGAATGATTACATTGTTGAGACCATTTTCAATTAAGGAAATACATACTTCGCTCAAAATGTCTGACAATGCAGAGCTACTTATGGATATGTTAAACAGTGGTTTATGTTCGTATGATACTCCGTAGACAATTGCAGGAAGTATTAAAGATGGAATTTCCTTTGATATCATATTAGCGATATATTCCACAATGATAGAGTCCGTAGAAACAGGCAAATGTTCTCCATGCTGTTCCAGTGAACCGACTGGAATTAGAACTTGTTCAACTTTATCTCGGAATGACCTTATATCGGGATCACTCATCTCAAAAATCTTCATTTTCGACAAGAGTTCAATACATAAATTGGGTTATAAACTATCAATTGCCTCTGATTCGTTAGTTCAAACGATCTCTAGTTATATCGATTTCCATCGAAATATTTATGTCACCATTATCTTCGTTTCTTTCTATTTCGGATCTTTTAGATATACTCGTCCCCAATTGACTTCAAGTCGACCCTCCAAGTATAACTTTACCGCTTCGAGTAATGTTATTGCTTCCAAACTTTGTCCTCTCTCACGAATTGTGTCAACATTGTCATTTGGAGATACCTGAAATGCCTTCTGACAAATAATTGGTCCCTGATCTAGATCTTCTGTCACAAAATGTGCGGTGCAACCAACTATTTTTGCACCCCGTTCGTATGCTTGGACATACGCATAGGCACCGGGAAATGCTGGCAAAAGAGAGGGGTGAATATTGATTATCCTGTTTCGATATCTCCACACAAAGTTTGGCGTCAGAATTCTCATATACCTACCAAGCAAGATCAAATCTATATTATGTAATTCAATTATTTTTAAGATTTCTAATTCGGCCATCGTATGGTCAGTGTGGTCGACATGATAGAAAGGCACACTAAATTCTTTAGCCATATACTCCAAAGTTTTCTCGCTGCCAATTATTACGGCAATATTTGCATCTATCTCTGTTTTACTTTTTGCCTCCAGTAATTTAGTTAAACAATGAGGTTCTTTACTTACCAGTATTGCTACGTTTCTAGAGCGATCCGGCTCTTGAAAATGAACCTTTACTTCCATATTCAGTTTGTGCGCCAATTGTCTGAGTCCAGAAGAAAGATCTTCTTTATTTACATGATTGAATGAAGCTTCAAGTTGCATTCCAAACAATTCCCTTACAACATTTTGATTAACTTGTTCTATGTTACCATTATTTTTGAATATGAAATTAGTAATATCAGCTACGACACCTTTTCTGTCCTTTCCTATGACTGTTACTTCAACAATTGTTTTCACGTCCGACTTCATAGCTCGAGTCTGTCAATAGTCATGAAAAGAATAAATTAAATCATTCTGATTTAATTAGGGCTGGTCAAGACTTATATAAGTTAACTATGATCCGAGATTGTAATGGTCCTGCTTACACCAGAAAGTGTATTGATTATTGGGATATAGATTTTTCTTATCTTAATCGCAAGCTAGATGACACTAGATGAGAACAGAACAGAAACAATATAGAACTACCCGACTAAGGAAGGATTTTGATTACAACAATCCCACGCGTAAGTGTGTAGTATGTTATACATTGTCAAGTTGGCATTGCTATGAATGCAATACCGATTTTTGTGAGAAACACTTTCATGATGACAGTCACAGAAAAATGTGCAGATTATAGCATTCATCAAGCAGATTTAAGCGCATGCAGATTGTACTCTAGCCGAGAGGTCTAATGTATAGGTCGGATGATCACTTCGCAACAGTATACGCATGCTACGATTCTAAACATTAGTATCTTGATCTTTTTCTCTTGTCATATTGCCAGCAATTCTTGTAGCTATCATATTTTATGAGGTCACTTCAAAAGTGGTAGGTGATGACAGATATTGATATTTTTAGAACTATTTAGAATGATGCGGGGGGTGGGATTTGAACCCACGAATCCCTTAGGAACAGGGATGTATGAACTTGCTAAATAGCTCAAGCTCATTCTAAGCCTCGCACTCGCCTATTGGTAAATAAAACGAGACCTGCGCCGTTGACCAGGCTTGGCAACCCCCGCTCTTGTTTTTCCTTTCCATTAAAAACAAACAGCCAAATTTATCTATTCTCAATTAATACCTAAAATGAGTCAATCCACGGTAAATCATTCAAGGTTATTCGGGACTAATGGGGTTAGGGGAATCTTTGATGACCAGTTGAGTTTTGAAGTCGTGATAGATCTGGTCCATTCACTGGGGTCCTATTATAGTGATGGAGACATAATTGTTGGGTGTGATGGAAGAAAATCCAGTCCTATTCTAACTCGGATTGTTCAAGCCACCCTAAACTCAGATGGGCATGACGTGCTTGATGCCGGTATTATACCTACCCCTTGCTTACAGTACTTTACAAAGAAAGGTGCTTTCACAGGTGGCATTATGATAACTGCATCTCACAACCCTCCAGAATATAACGGCATAAAACCGTCAGCAGACGATGGTGTAGAAATTTCTAGGAATGATGAACTGGAGATAGAACGTATATATCGCGAGAAGAAATTTGCAAAGACTTTGGATTATGGCGTTACCCGTCAGCAGGATTTGTTGAAGTTCTACATTAGTGATGTCCTGAATTTAGTAGATGTTGAAAAAATTAGGAAACATCAATTTAAGATACTAATGGACTTCGGAAATGGCGTCCAGGCATTAGTTGCACCGATATTAGCCAAGAAACTGGGGTGTCAAGTTGTCGCTATAAATGGACAGATAGACGGTGATTTTCTGGCAAGGGGTTCTGAACCTACCCCTGAAAATCTACATGATCTGAGTTTCTTGGTAAAAGAATTGGGGGCCAATCTGGGTGTCGCTTATGACGGGGATGGTGACAGAAGCATATTTTGTGACAATGAAGGCGTGGTGCATTGGGGAGATAGAACAGGAACACTATTGGTCAAACATCTCCTTTCATTAAGGCATAGAAAAGCTCAGGTGGTATGTCCGATTAACACTACATCTGTTCTTGCCAAGATAGTAGGAGAGCTTGGATCTGACGTGATATATACCAAAGTTGGAAGTGTGGAAGTGTCAAGGGAAATGGTGAAGAGGAAGGCTATAATTGGATTGGAAGAAAATGGAGGTTTTATGTACGGAGTACTAAATGAAGTAAGAGATGGAGCACTCACAACGGCACTGATTTTGGACATGTTGGCTTCTGAAGATAATTCGCTATCAGGAATGTTTTCTACTCTACCCGTGGTTCACCAGCATAAAACAAAATTTCGTTGTTCTAACCAACAATTAGTTGAAGAAGTCATTCAATGTTGTATGCATCATGGGAATCCTGTTAGAGTTGAGACTTTAGATGGAATAAAGATCTGGATTGACGATGAGACCTGGATTATGATAAGACCCAGCGGAACCGAACCACTTCTTAGAATGTACGCAGAATCGACTGACAGAGATCTCATAGATTCCAAAGTTAAGGAGTATACTAGACTTATCAACGAAATATTGGAAAAGAGTTAGCCCAATAATATATTGACAACGTTTTTAATACTCCTATTTTCTACATCATATTCGATAAGATGATCCCGATGGGTGATAAATCAGATTGAGTAAGGAATACTATGTCAAATTCGAAACGCCTAAAGACTTAGTTAATGAAGTATACGAGGCCGTAAGACTTGCAAGACAAAGCGGCAAAGTTCGAAAGGGTACTAATGAGACAACAAAGGCAATAGAAAGAGGAGTTAGTAAGTTGGTTGTGATTGCGGAAGACGTACAACCTCCCGAAGTAGTAGCTCATCTTCCCATTCTTTGTGAAGAGAGAAACGCTGCATATATTTTCGTACCAAGTAAACAGCAATTGGGGGAGTCATTAGGAATAGATGTTGGTTCAGCAGCGGCTACCATTGTGGATGCAGGGGATGCTCAACACATTGTTGATCAGGTCATAAATTCTATTTCTAATTTGAAGAACAAGAAGGAGCAATAAATAATCTATGAGTAAGGCTGTGGAAGATAAAGTCACACCTGCTGAGGTAATCCAAATCGTGGGTCGAACAGGCATTGCGGGTGAGGTAATTCAGGTTCGTGTTAAGGTTTTAGAAGGGAAGGACAAGGGCCGTATATTAACTAGAAATGTAAAGGGATCGATTAGAGTTAGTGATATTCTAATGCTGAGAGAGACAGAAAGAGAGGCACGAAAAATCAAGTAATTATTATTGGTGTGAGTTAGACTTTTGAGTAAACTGGTCCGATCGCTTCGTAGTTGTTTCTTCTGTGGCAGGCAAATACTTGCTGGTAACGGGATAATGTTGGTTAAAAATGATGGGGCGATACAGTGGACCTGTTCAAATAAATGTAAAAAGAATCTTCGTAAATTGAAACGAGATCCAAGAAAGATGAAATGGACCGACAAATACGTAAAGGGCGGAATTAGAGTCAAGAAATGAATTGGAAAATA